>SLAU01000252.1 GCA_007126675.1 Balneolaceae bacterium | reverse complement strand
GGCTACACGATTCAAAATGAATCAAGCCGCATATACTTAGGAGGAAACTCAGTTTTAAATACATCAGAGAATGAATCAGTTGGTAATACGGGGATGGTGTCTGAAGAAGACCGTTTGATTTACGGAGCTTTTATCGATTACGACAGCGACACATTTTTTGGAGCAATTGAATTTTTAGAGACAACCTTTGACCGGGTGGGCCAGCAGCATGATGAAACGATAACCGGTTTTTATGTTACCGCCGGGTACAAAGTTTCAGAACGGAATGAAGTTTTAGCCCGCTGGGATCATATTTCATATGATGTGGATGATAACAGGGGTTCTGAAAGGGTAATCCTCGGCTGGAATCACTACGCTACAAGCCTGGTTAAACTGCAGCTGAATTTCATTGCCGAATTTGATGATGACGATGAACACTTTGGGCTTGCCGGTACATTTCAATTCCAGTTTTGATCGCGGATTGAACGGATGGATAAACGCGGATTGAGCTGATGGATTGATTATCGCGGATTAGAAAGAATGTGATTTTTATCAGTGGAGATCCGCTTAATTCGTTTAATCCGCGTTCTAATACTAAGGGCAAAAAATTTGAACGATTAATTTGGGGTGATTGTCGAATATTTTTCGCTCTAATAGTAGAGACACTTAATAACAGGTAAACTCTGATCAAAAATTTTTCGAATGATTTAGCAATCTTCACTTATAACTTTTTTGAAATTAGCAGAGAAAGCTTGAGCGCTATCCGGAATAACTCCGGAAGTTAAAACTAAAAAAGCCGTCCGTTTAAACGGGCGGCTTTTTTTTTATTCATCAGATCTGCTTACAAAATCAGCTATCTTTTTTTCAGCCCTTTCTTCCATTTCACTTTTTTTACCAGCAGCCAAATTCCAAAAAGAACTAAAGGTATACTAAGCCACTGTCCCATGTTTAAAGCCCATTCAGCTTCAGCTTCGGAGTGTGCGAGTTTGGTAAATTCAATAAAAAATCGGCCGGAAAACAACATCACGAGGAATGTTGCAAAGAGTGAGCCTTCGGGCGGATTATTTTTATACTTTTTGTACATGTAGATCAAAACAGCAAAAACAATAACGTAGAAAAGCGACTCGTACAGCATAGAGGGATGGCGCGGTATTGCCTGTTCGGCAGCTGTAAGTGCAGGAGCTCTTTCAAAAATTACGGCCCAGGGCAAATCAGTGGGTTTTCCGAGTATTTCAGAATTCATAAAATTTCCGATACGGATAAATAACCCGGCAATGGCTACAGACGGCACCACACGATCGGCGAGCCAGTAAAAAGTCATATTAGGAGTCTTTTTAGCATACAGATACATCGCAATAATAATCCCGACGGCGGCACCATGGCTGGCAAGTCCGCCCGTCCAAATTTGCGGTACCAGGTGAAGGTTCCGGAGATAATATTCAGGATTATAAAAAATTATATGGCCGAGCCTTGCACCCACAATGGTTGCAATCAAAATATAAAGCAGCAACCTGTCCATCTCTTCCTGCGTGCGTCCTGCATGGAGATACATTTTGAAAGTAATTGTATACCCGACAATAAAAGCACAGGCAAACAAAACTCCGTACCAGCGCGGCTGAATTGATGGAATGGTATCAAAAGATCCAAAACCAATAAAGATGAATGGAATCTGTCCTACAATTAAAGCAACAATAGCAAGGGCAAAGGCTTTCCAGGGCTCTTGCATCTTTTCGCCTTCTTTTTGCGGTTTAATTTTTTGCCAGCCATAATAGAAGATGACTGCCGCAAGTAATAATCCAAGTATGGATAATGAGAATGGCAGCTGAATTTCCGGCGTGGTAAATACTTCGGGATCTGGTCCCCAAACCAGGTAATTATTTGAATCCATAAAAATTTTTGAATTGATTATTCAGGTGCCAAAAATACAAAAGGGTGAAGCAAGGTGCTGTAATTTTATTTTACCAAAACAATTACACTTTACTTCTCCCCGAATCGGAGATTTGACAGGAACATTCAGTTATTCGCCGCCAAAGAAATCTCTGACTCTGTCACGCACCCCATCACGAATTGCATCTTCAATAATTTGATTAATGATACTTGTATCAGGGCGAACCTGTGGGCTTGATGAGGTTCCGGTAATTAATACAGGAACTGCCAGAGTGCCGTCCTCCTGCTGCAGAGCATCGGCAGCCCGGTTTGAAATTACACTTGCAATCCGGCTTTTAAATGTTTCCGGCAAAAATAACAATGCTTTATAGTCAATTACTTCAGTAATCAAATGTTGCGTTCCCTGCAGCTCAATCCCGATATTTTCACTTGTAAGCCTGAAATCGCTGAATGTGAGTACGGTATCACGAATACTGAATTGTGCATTCCATTCGTCAAGAGCGAGATTATTCAGCTCATTAGCATTCAGCAATGATGCTACGCGCTGTTGTACCGGATGATTTCGAATTCTTGCGCGGGTCATACCAAAATTGCCATCTGCACGGGTTGTGGTTAGATCGGGTGTGATTGTTTCGTCCATCTCGCTGAAATAATTGATTTCAGCGCTGAACTCTCCGCTCACATGTTCATGGAAGTTGCTGTCATTGCCCAAAAACCCTGTGTCCCGGAAAAATGCTTCAGCAGTTAAACTGTCAAGGCTTCCGTTAAACGTTATGTTGGTGCGATCCGGTGAGGGGACATTCCACTCCATTCTGCCCGATGCGGTTCCTTCAAACAGTTCTGCATCAGCTTCATCCAAAACAATTTGCTCGTTCGTTGTTCTGCCTGACCCGGTAATATTGGTGATTGGTATCCCGAAGATCACCAGGCGTTCAATTTCGGCCGAAACGTTTGCGGTAAGGTTTGGCAGATGAATAGGGATCGGCTGCTCAGGGTCAACTTCTTCATCCCAGTCAATCATCTCATCCATATCCAGCAAACTGCTTCTGTAACTTCCGCTGATGGATGGCATTGTAGCTGTGGATGTGTGATTTTCTTCCATAAACCCGAGATAGTTCTGCAGGCTGCCCTCTAAATGTATATCTGAGCTTCCATAATTCATTGAAAACTGCTCAAGTGTCATTGCAGTAGGTGTGATTGATAACTTTCCCTGAAGATCCGTAACGGGAAGCGGAATCGAATCTCCGGCAGCCGAAACATTTGATACCTCCATGCTGCCATTCAGTTCAATTTTCATCGGATCACCAGCGGGGCCTCTGGCATTCAAACTCAACTGAGCATTACCGGTTAGTTCGCTGATCCACGGTTCAAGGGGATAGTAATCTACAATATCACTGAAAAGTGCAATACCGTCGAAGGTAAGATCGAACTGTGGGTCATCACTCAGATAATTAGTTACAACACCATTCATAGCGAGTGAATTTTCACCGACTACAAACCGGGCCTGGTTAATCGAAAGCTGGGTTCCGGTTGCGGCGGCTATAAGCGTTATATCTTCAATTGGCCGGCCGATGGTATGGTGATCGATAAAGCCATCCCGCAATTCAAAAGTACTTCTCTGCAGTAAATTTTCTATTTGATCAGGATCGGCAGCTCCGCGCAATACTACATTTGCATCAAACTGTCCGCGAAGTGTAAGTGTATCTTCATCAATCGGGTAAAAATCTTTAATGGTTGCGAGATCAAAATTTAATCTGGATGACAAGTCTACTCTGCGTCGATCTTCATCAAGCGGATTATCAACACTGCCTGACATTGTGAACCGGTTTGTAGCTGCCGTAAAACCGGATTCTTCAATTTCGATTCTGTCCTGATTTGCTCTTACCTTTGCATTGATCTGCTCAATGGGCCGGGGAACATCAGTATACTGCAGTGATCCATCCGATAATGTGAAGTTGCCTGAGAACGCAGCGTTTTCAGCCTGATCGATACGTCCGTTAGCTGATAAATCAGCAGCAAGCAAGCCGCTTAAGCTTTGTACTCCAAACTCTTCAATAGGGTAAAAACTGCTTATGGTTGCCAGGTTCACATCTCCGTCGAATGAGATCGAGAATACGGCATCTTCGTCAAGCGGACGTTCAAGAGAGCCGGAACCGGAAATCGTATTTTCTGCAGCTCTTGCCCTGAACTCCCGGATGGTTGCAAGTTCGTTACTCACATCAACCCTGAGAACAATATCTTCGATCGCTTCGGGCAGGTCAGGATTCTGTAAAAATCCATCAGTTACATCTATTACAAGGTTAAAGTCCGGCAGCTCATCTTCAGTAAATGATCCTGAAACCGAACCTTCAAGAACCAGGGCTCCTCGGGTTTCAAGCCCGGCAAGCTGTTCATCAAATTCTGGAGGAGCAAGGCGAAGCAGTTCACCAAAGTTTTCACTGCTTGAGCTGAATTGAAGATCAAACAGAGGTGCATCTGCACTCCAGTTTGAAATGGTTCCGCTCAGGTTTAATCCAAGCCCGCGAATGGAAAATATACCTTCAGTTAGTGTTACTATTTCATTTTCTAGATCAATAGTTGATGTTTGATTCAGGCTGAGCGACAAATTGTCGAGATAGCTGGTGCCATCTACAGAGGCTGATAAAGATCCAAGGCGGGCGTCAATAGTGCTTTGAATTAAGTCATAGAATGCAAGAGATATTTCGGCATCTAATTCTGACAGAGTAACAATTGTATTGTCAGTATCATCACGGTAGTTAATTGCGGCTGATTCAATAGT
>SLAU01000360.1 GCA_007126675.1 Balneolaceae bacterium | reverse complement strand
CAATTCTTTTTCTTTCACAGGTTTAAATTAGTTTGCTCCGGATGGGATTTACAGTTATTGACGGCATTATTATTATCCTCTACCTGGTTGCTGTTGCCGTGTTTGGCATCTGGTCGGCCGGGGTGCAGCGCTCTTCCACCGATTATTTTTTGGGCGGACGCAACATGCCCTGGTGGGCAATCCTTTTTTCAGTGATCGCCACCGAAACCAGCACCCTTACCTTTATCAGTATTCCTGCTGTGGCTTATGGCAGTAACCTCACCTTCCTGCAACTCACATTCGGCTATATCCTCGGCCGTATTATCGTGGCGATCTGGTTCCTGCCCGCCTATGTAAAAGGGGAGATGACCACCGCCTACCAGTTCCTGGAAGAACGTTTCGGCGCAGACATGCGGAAGGCAGCAAGCTCCACATTTATCATCACCCGTTTACTGGCCGATGGCGTGCGCCTCTTTGCAACTGCCATTCCGCTGGCTATCATCTTCCGGTTTGCCGGGGTGTTCGATGGCTGGGGCGATGGTTCCGTGTACCTCCTCGCCATCTCCATTATTGCGGGCGTTACCCTGGTCTACACCTTTTTCGGTGGTATCAAAGCGGTCATCTGGATGGATGTGGTTCAGATGGTGGTTTATATCGGCGGCGCAATGTTTGCCCTGCTTCTGATGCTCGGCAAAATACCGCTTGGCATGCCCGAGATTTTTGCCGGCCTGCACGAAGCCGGAAAATTTCAGCTCTTTAACTGGGGCGGGGGGCTCACCTTCCGCGAGTTTATGGCTGACCCCTACGTATTCTGGATCGCCCTTTTCGGAGGCGCGGTGTTTTCGATCGCATCACACGGCACCGACCAGCTTATTGTTCAGCGCCTGCTTGCCACGGGCGACCTGAAGTCAAGCCAAAAAGCATTGGTGTGGAGCGGAATTGTGGCCAGTGCACAGTTTGCGTTCTTTCTCTTTATCGGGCTGATGCTGTTTGTATTCTATGGCGGTGCGGATTTGATTGAACTGGATCTGCGAACCACAGACGAGATATTCGCTAAATTTATTGTGGATAATATGCCGGTGGGTGTGGCGGGGCTGATCATCGCCTCTCTGTTTGCAGCAGCAATGAGCAGTTTGAGTTCTTCACTTAACGCACTCGCGTCATCCACAACCTACGATCTGCTGAAACCGGTGTACGGACAGGAATGGGACCAGAAAAAGGAACTTTGGGTGTCACGATTGACAACCATTTTTTGGGGTGCGGTGATTACCGGCTCGGCCTTCCTTTTCACCTGGCTGCAGCTGGCTGAAGGAGAACAGCCCGCAGTGGTGGAATTAGGTTTGGGTATTGCTTCGTACACCTATGGAGGATTGCTGGGTGTATTTGTGTTAGGCCGCATGTTCGAAAAACCGGACAAAACTGATGCAATGGTCGGATTTTTCAGTGGGTTGATTGCACTTCTGTTTATGGTGGAGGGAGCGCTGCAGCAGTTTCTCCCCGGCGAGGGGCTCACCATCGCCTGGCCGCTTTACACACTGGCGGGCGCGGTAATTGTGGTTGGTGTTGCGGTAGGGTTGAATCTGCTGCGGAGTTACTTCTCTGGAAAATAGATGAGAAAATTCTTCATCCTTGTATAATTCTTTTAAGCCACGGAGTACACGGATTTATGTAATAAACTTCCGTGGCAAGTCCAATAATTATAAATTATCTCGATTATCATCGAGGCTATAGGCCGAGATTAGCACACATCCTCAAACATTAAAATTTTCTAATTTTCTATTTTGTAACAATTTGTTCCTAAGTTTCTCTTGCCTGCAAAAACCGACAGCAATACAGGAGTAGCAATGGAGAGAAGAACGAATGAGTTACACCCGAAAGAGGCGATCATAATTCTGAAAAAGAATCTGCAAAAAATTGACAGGGTAAATGAGTGGGCGGAAGTAATGGGGTACAATTCAATGAAGAAATTCTCAAGGGTTTTCAGAAACTTTTATGGTGAACGTCCATCAAAAATATTATTGAAAACTAAAGTGTCAGAGGCGCGGCAGCTTCTTAAGAATACGGAAAAAAGTCATTACGAAATTGCACAACAGATCGGCAAGCGCGATGAACAGGCACTTTATCATTTCATGAAAAAACAAACCGGAAAGCCGCCGTCCTTTTTCCGGAATAATAAAGAGTAGAAGCACTATCTAATAATAATTGGTTTTCTATATATTGTTTTTAGAAGAAGAATGTAAAATTGAAAAATAAATAAGAGAAAAAAATAAGAGAAAAAAATAAGAGAAAAAAATAAGAGAAAAAAATAAGAGTAAAGTTTAAAATCAAAAAAATTGAAATAATATAAATGTTAAATTAATATTTATCACACTCTTTACTTATAACTACTAATGGAGATAAATGTATGGTAAATATCATGTCTATTCTATTAGCAGCCTTTATGGCGTTTTCAATTAATTCTGAATTTGAAAATAAAACTGCACCTAAATATGCACTGGAAGTTGTTAATTATTCACTAGGGATGCCTAGTTACGACTATGTGGATTTAGAACTTCCAAGTCCCTGTAATACCAGCGAGGATTACACATTTGATTTAGATACTTTTGAATTAAATGGTGGGCCAACTTGCTCAGATGGGACTGCCTCTTGTAATTGTAATGATGGGCAATGTTGTAATGCTGGGAGTGGAGAATGTGCATGTACTGAATGTGATAGTCGAAGTAGGCTTGGCAGGTTATTAGATAGAATACTGTAATTAGGATAACTAGAGTGCCATTTATTTGGCACTCTATTCAATTTTCAATTTTAACAAGTTCATTAGTATGATTTTAATTATTAAAATACACATATTAATATCGCTTTTAAATTTTAATATTGATTCTAAAGAATGTTGTGACTTTACTTTTACAAAAGAATTTTCGACAACGGATTCACATCTGCATACAGATGGCATCTCGGAAGTGATTGCAGATCATAATGAAAATATTTACGTGTCTGATTCATGGCTTAGAAAAATTTTGGTATTTGATGAGGATGGAGAATTTGTAAGAGAGATCGGACAAATAGGGCGGGGGCCCGGTGACTTTGAAAATGTAAATTCTATCAGAATTAATGAGGGTCGGTTATACGCTTTAGATTCAAACCTGCAAAGAGTTACTTCATTTGATCTTGATTCCGGTAATGTGATTGATACATACTCCTTACCGGGTCTGGACAACCTGAGAGGAACTACCGGGGTTTTTCTTTCTGATGATGTAGTACTGTTAAATTATGCCCTTCCATTTCAGACCGGGGAGTTACACAATGAACGAAAAGGATCATTTGGCCTTGTAAATTTCAGAAAGTCTGAAACTGTTGAAAAATTATTCAGCCGTATTTATCACGAAGCGTTGGTGATTACATTCCAGGGAGGAGGATTTGCTGCAGCTTCCAGGCCATACGGTAAATTTTATACCGTTCGTCCCGCTTCTGACGGTAGCTTTTATTGGGGATATCCGGACAGTTTTAACATTGAAAAATGGAATGGATCAACACTTGTACAAACCTACTCGGGGGAAAAAGAACCGGTAAAAGTTACCACCGGGGATATTGAAAACTACTATTTCCCACAGCTTGGTGTGGAAAGCCTGGATGAACTGCGGCAGCGCATTCGCAGCAGAAATGTGTCAGATGATTTTGTTCGAATCGCAGAGAGATATGTGTGGGTTACCACTGAACCTGGTCAAATGACTGAATATTTCCCAGTTTACGACTGGTTTGCAGTTTGTGATCGTAACTATTTATGGATCGCATTCAACACAGAAGACCGGGACTATTATGAAATCAAACGGCTTGATCCGGACAGAAACGAGGCCGGCAGAGGTAAACTTTCGAAAGGGGTTCGATTCTTTACCATTAATGGGACCAGTGCATACGGTACCGAAGAAGACCCTGAAACAGGGGAAAAGAATATTGTGAGGTATTCAATTACTTTTAATTGACATTGTATGCCGTGCAGTACCGGTAAATCGAAAACACACAGAACTGTAGAATTGCGCTGTTCCATCCTGATAGCCATAATCCTGCTGGCAGCATGCTCATCTGATCAAAAACCGGCTTACCTGGACCAAATACCCGGTTTTGATCGGTTTGATTACAAGCCAGTGCAGGAAGAAAGTTTAAATGAGCGCAGAATAACAGTATATCCATCATTGTGGGGCCCCGATTCTGCTAACGCAGAGTATTTTACCGGTACTCCGTTTTGGATTGAAACTGTGGATGACGAAATCTGGATTGCCGATCCAACTAGGGGAATAGTTACAGCTTTTACGAAAGAGGGTGAATACTACGGGACCGTAGCTGAAAAAGGAGATGGTCCGGGTGAGGTACAACAGCCTGCAAGTATCCATCATATAAAAACTGCTGATAAAAATTTTTCCTGGATTTTAGACTCCGGTTTGCGAAGTTTGATTCACTATTCTACAGCTGGCACAGAGTTAAAAAGGGTTCATCAAAAACAGATGCTGATTGAATTCTATAATAATCGGGTAACCTCATTGCCCGGGAATTTACTTTTATTTCCGATCATGAATCATGAACAGCACGTTTTAGCAGCGGTTGATTTTAGTGGTGAGATGATGGGAACATTTGTTGATAGAATTGTGCCTGCAGGTTTCCAGCCGGTTACTCATAACAGAGTAT
>SLAU01000296.1 GCA_007126675.1 Balneolaceae bacterium | reverse complement strand
AGTAAAATATCTGCCGTATTTGAGATATCTATTTCAGCTTCAGTACTAAAACTGCCAACTCCCAGGAACGGTGATATTCTTGAAACCTGTCCTTCTAAAATCTTATCTCCTAAATTTTCTGAGTGAATTCTTACATTCTGGCCTGTCTGGATATATGACAGCATCCGCTCTGTCAGATTTACGGTGACTTTTGCATCATTCAGGTCACCAATTGTAAATAATCTGTTATTTGTGTTTGCCAGCATTCCGGCTTCAACAGCGCGCTGGCCCACTGTACCATCAATCGGAGCTCTTATAATGGTTTGTTCAAGCGCCTCCTTTTGCTCTTCAACATTAGATTCAGCCTGGTCAACCTGGGCAAGAGCCAATTCAAGATTTGCTTCTGCAGATTCAAGCTGTGCTTCCAGTCTTTCTAATTCAATTTCACTCGATAAATCTCTTTCAGATAAAACACGCTCTCTTCTTAATTGAGATTGCGCTTCTCTTAAAGATGCTTCTGCCTGCTTAACCTGAGCATTGTTTATTCTTAGATTAGCCTCCGCCTGCCGTACTCTCTCCCTGTATTCGGTATCCCGTAATCTTACAAGCGGGGTTCCTGCATCAACTCTTTCACCATTTTGCACATACACTTCTTCAACCGGTGCAGAAATTCTTGGGTAAATTTCGACCTGCTTTTGCGCCCGTACAATTCCGCTTAGTCTCTCTTCTAATGGTAAACTGCCAAACTGCGCCTGAACTGCCTCAACTGAGGGAACGGCGTTGTTTTGGCTTGACTGACCATTATTTCCATTTTCACCGCATCCGGTCAGAATTAACCCCGTTGATAGCAGAATTAGTAAAGCTGTAATTGAATTATTTATAACTCTTTTCATAACTATAAAATCTAACGAAATACATCATACTTTAATATCAAACTATTGTAAAATCATTTAAGTTCATCTGATTGCCGAACAACCGGGTAAAGAATTTGGTTCTTTTTGATTGTAAATAGATTTAAAACATGGATTCAGTTACACATATTGTAGTTGGGGCCGCCATTGGAGAGGCGATGCTCGGCAGAAAAGCCGGATTTCGCGCAGCCACTTGGGGAGCTGTAATCAGCACCATACCTGATCTCGACATTCTTGTAAATCCTTTTGTTGATTCTGTGAATGAGCTCTACTTCCACAGAAATATCACCCATTCATTTTTCTTTGCAATCACAGCCGCACCCCTGCTGGGACTGATCATTCAAAAAAAATCCATAATCAGCTCGAAGTTGGCTGGAAAAAGTGGTCGCTATTTTCATTCCTGGTTCTCCTTTCACACATTTTAATTGATATGCTCACAACATATGGCACGCAGGCACTGCAGCCATTCAGTAATTACCCGATAACCATGGACTCGATGTTTATCATTGATCCACTTTTTACACTTCCGATACTTGCAGGACTGATCACTGTTTTGGTTATGAAACGTTCGCACATCGGCAGGCGGATAAACCTTGCAGGTTTGATATTTGCCGTGCTTTACATTTTCTGGGGACTAAGCATCAAAGCACATGTGCACAGCGTGTTTCAGCAATCATTCCAAAATCAATACGGCTATTTCGATCATATAAAAACCAATCCAAACGGGCCCACTACATTTCTATGGAAAGGGTATATCAAAAAAGGAGATAACATTTACCAGTCCGTCTATTCAATATTTGATGAGTCCACTGATCTTCAATTCAGGGTAATTCCCCGAAACTCTCATCTGATAGAACCATTCGTAGGTGACAGAGCCTATGAAGCTCTTATGTGGTTTTCGCGCGGATACTATACGGCAGAGAAGACAGGGGATGATGAAGTGATTTTATATGATTTACGGTTTGGCCGGGATGACCTTTGGCTGACTGATGATGGCCAATACGTTTGGAAAAACAGATTGATCCTGGATGAAGAGGGCAGGGCACATACATTTGAGCAATCAATTCCGTCGTTCGATGTAAGATTAAAAAACCTGAGATTGTTTTGGAATCGAATATGGGGTGTCAAAAATAATTTCGGTTAATCAAAAAGATCAGTTCTAATAATTTCATTATTTTCCCGTTTCAGTATTGCTGTAAACATCCCAGGATATTTAAAAAAATGAAACGACCTTTAATCATTACCGGAGTAATCGCGCTGTTTATTGGTATATTTGTCTACAACGCATTTATGCAGGTAACCCCTGAAGAGATCGAAAATGCACCGGAGTGGGTGCCCATTGAAGAGGCGATGGAGCTTGCTGCTGTTGACGACCGGCTGCTCCTGATCGATATATTTGAAGTGGGCTGCCAGTTCTGCCGCGCCATGAACCGCGATGTATATCCCGCTCCATCCACACGTTCTGTTCTCGACCGTGCATTCCATCCCGTAAAAATTAATGGCAACTCTGATAATTTAATCACCTTTCTTGGTGAGGAGATGACCGAGCAGGAGTTCGCAAACAAGATGGGCCTTACTGCATTTCCGTTTACGGTAATTATGGATGCTGAAGGAAATGTTATTGACCGCCGCCGTGGCTATATGGACGTTCAGGCACTGACACGCTTCATGCGGAATGCCCTTGAAAAAAGAAGCTGACCCGGATAAGTCTGCTTTCGCTTAACTGTGCGTAACTGGTTTGAAGAAAGTTTTAAACTATGTGTTGATGAAGCTACCTGTAATTAATTCACCTTCATAACAATATCCACAATTTCGCCGGGTGTGAACTCTACCTCGTTTCCTGAGAGAGCAATTTGTACAGGTAATCCGCTTTCATAAATTGCGCCCGGCCTTTGCAGGTGTTCATCAATCATGGTAATGTGGCCGCCAAGTTTTGTAATGTGCGAAATCACAAACTCTCTTTGAGGATTTCGAGGCCTGATTTCAACCTCCATGCCCACTTCAGGTTTTACTGTAAACGGCTGGCGTACATAGCCCACAATATACGCGGGCTCACGTTCTTCAATACGCATTATCCTTGAACCCGCTTCCAAAAACTCTCCCGACCTGTGATAAACACGGCTTACAACTCCGCCGGTCGGAGCGTACAGTCTTCTCGGCTCCAGTTCAAGTTCAAGTGATTCAAGTTTTCTCTCCTGAAGCTGAATAGAAGCAGTGATGGGATCGCGTTCGGCCAGAGTTGTAAACTCGCCAAAATTGCGAACTGCCATCAGTGATTCTTCAAGGGATGAAATTAACTCTTCAGTCTGCTCTACTTTAACTTCATTGGTTTCGAGTTCCACTTTGGCAAGCTCATACTCCTGCTCCGATATCAGGTCCTGTTCATATAATTGCTTCGAACGGTTGTAATCGGCCAGTGACTGGCGGTATGCAAGGCGTGCTTCAGCCAAGGCGATTCTCTGCTGCATTTTATCAACTTTCAGACCCTGGAAGTTGAGACGATTTCGTTCTTCATCAATAATCGGGTCAAGACTTTGACGTATCACTTCAATTTCACTGCGAATCACATTCATCTGAGCTTCTATCCTCTCCGGGTCGGCAACTACTACTTCTCCGATAAATTGACCCTGACCAACTTCGTCAAATTCATCAATAAAAAAGCGGGTCAGCATACCGCGTGCCGGACTTGAAACCGTAGAGTGATCGGCAACAACCTCCCCAATAATGCCGGGTGAATGTACCCGTTCTTCCCACAGATAGAATACAACTACTGCAACTCCCAAAAATACCAGAACCGGCAATAGTCTGACTCGTATTTCCCTGAATCGTTGTTTCCAGGGTATCGGTATTGGTTTATACTGATCCATATTAAATTTCTGATTCGTCTTCGGCTTTCAGGCTGCTAACCTGTGAAACCCCTTCATAAGCTTTTACTTCACTGAGCAGTTCATCAACCCTGTCGGGATCCCGTAAACGCAACCGGTATGAAAGGTGTGCCGTATCCAGGTCTCCGCCGGAGCTTTGCGATGCAAGTTTTATATTGATTGAATGCCTCTTCAAGAACTTTTCAAACTCTTTCACTTTAGAAAGCGGCTGGCTCCAATCAATATTCAAAATCAAATCATAACGCTGTCTTGAGCCAAAATTTGTGTACCAGATATAGGTCAGCGCCCCCGAAACAATGAATGTACCCATGATCGCAGTTGTAAACTTTTGGGTTCCGGCCGACATACCAATCACAATAAGCGATAATATGTAAACCGTATCGAGCGTATCGCGCAGGATATTCCGAAACCTAACAATCGCAAATACAGCTAAAAGACTAAATGCGGTCACCAGGTTGTTATCGAGTACCATCATTACCAATGCAACCGTAATAGGGATAATGATGAGGGAGCTTACAAAAGTACGGGAGTAGGATAATCCCGTATGTGTGTACATATACACCCATGCCAAAACCTGCCCGCATAAAAATGCAAGCAGTAATCCCATTAACAGGGTTGGTAAATCTGTGGGCAGCGGTGCTGTATCACCAAAATAAATCCAGTCGTGCATTCTCTTCTTAGTCTTACTTTATTTAAATCTTTAAACGGCAACCATTCTTTTTGGCCCGATTCGAATTACACCATCCACATATTTAGCAGCAGATTCCTGTCGCAAATGAAATAGCTCAGTTAACTCCTGCAGCCAAAAGGGATACCGGTTTGTAAATTTTATTTCAAGTATCACATTATTACCAAAAACATCCGTTGGCCTGTCCAGTGTAGTTTTTAAGT
>SLAU01000288.1 GCA_007126675.1 Balneolaceae bacterium | reverse complement strand
GTCTTGATCTTTTGGTTCGTTTTGCATCAAGGCAAAATGAACGAATGCAATAACGGCATGGACAATAATTGTTTAAAGCCTAACAATGCATATTATATGGGTAATGTCAGCCCTTTGAAGGGAGGGTGGATGATTCTCTGAGTATTGAATCGCCTTAAAAGTTCATTAATTGGCATTGAATAAAAAATATTTAATCTCTGTAGTTGCACCTCTTTCAACTTATTAAATCCTATCACTGAGAGAAGGCAAGATAACGCAAAACAGTAGATTCAAAGATTATGAATACTTATTTGGGTTAACTCCAATACCTGATGGTTTCATTTCAGTCAGTATGTCCTCCATCTGCTGGTGGAGAAACTTTAATTCGCTCTTAAGAGATTGTTCAGAGGGAACTCACATTATTGTAGTTTTGAAAATCCCCATCAAACCTGTTAAAAAACGTTACATCTTATTCTCAGAGCTGATGTGTACTTCATTCAGTCGCATGATTTTATTATCCTGTTTCAGGTTCTAATTCTTATCTAAATTTTCGGATCAACATGCTAAAACAAAACACAGTAATCATTATATCAATGCTGATTGCAACGGTCTTTCTGCTGGCCGGTTGCGGAACACCTCAAACCGAAACGGAACGAATTAACGAGTGGTTTGATGAAAAATATGAAGAATACCTACAGATGAACCCGATGCGGCTCACAATGCTGGGGCGTAAAGAATTGTACGATCAGATCGATGATATGAGCGAAGCCGGTATCGATAATATCCTCGATTGGCGTGCAGCCACCGTTGTTGAGATGAACGACCTGTTTGATTACGATGAACTTGAGCCGGAGGCACAGGTATCATTCGATTTGTGGGAGTACCAGTATGAAATATTACGTGATGGCCGGGAATTTCTACGGCATAATTATGTATTCGATCAGATGAGAAGCGTACATACCCGGCTGCCGAATTTCATGATTAATTTCCATGATGTGGATGAAAAATCGGATATGGAAGATTACATCACCCGGATCGGGGGTATCAGTTATGCTATCGGGCAACTGCTTGAACGTGCAGAACTGCAGACAGAACTGGATATTCGTCCGCCACGTTTTGCCCACGAAACTGTGATAAGGCAGGCAGAAGCACTATTGGATGGCTATCCGTTTACCGACGGCAACAATGGCTCGCCTCTTTGGGATGATGCCTCCTCAAAAATTGATACTCTTTCAGCAAATGGAGTGATCGATGAAGAAGAAGCGGAGCAGCTTAGAGAAGGCACCCGTACAGCTTTACTCGAAGAATTTTGTCCTGTATACGAAGAGCTGATTGAATGGATTACGGCAGACAAAGAACATGCTGAAGAGCGGCCAACAGGAGTCAGTCGTCACGTAAACGGTGATATGTTTTACGATTATATGCTTCGATACAACACCACTACTGATCTCACCGCTCAGGAAATTCACCAGATTGGCCTTGATGAAGTAGAGCGCATTAAAGGTGAAATGAAAGAGATTATCGCTGAAGTGGAATTCGATGGAGATCTGCAGGAATTCTTTGAGTTTTATTCAACAGATGAGCAGTTTTTCTATCCCGACACAGATGAGGGACGCCAGGGATACATAGATGATTCCAAAGCATTTCTGGATGCGATTGATGAGCGGCTGGATGAATTTTTCGGCATCCTTCCCAAAGCCGGGCTGGTAGTACGCCGGGTTGAGCCGTTTCGCGAGCAGGATGGTGCCCCGCAGCATTATATGCCGGGAACGCCTGATGGCAGCCGACCGGGTGTTTACTATGCACATCTTTCTGATATGAGTTCCATGCCAAAAACCACAATGGAAGCGATCGCTTATCATGAAGGAAATCCCGGCCACCATATGCAGATCTCTATTGCTCAGGAGCTGGAAAATGTGCCCCAATTCCGCACACAGGAAAGATTTACAGTGTACACCGAAGGCTGGGCTCTATACTCTGAAAAACTGGCTAAAGAGATGGGTGGGTATGAAGATCCGTATTCTAACTTCGGTCGCCTGGTAACCGAAATGTGGCGTGCAATTCGCCTGGTGGTGGATACCGGATTACATGCGAAAGGATGGACCGAGGCTGATGCTGTAGCCTATTTCAAAGAGAACTCACCAATAGCTGATGGTGCCATCCGCGCCGAAGTGCGCCGCTACATGGTGATGCCGGGTCAGGCCACCGGATACAAAATCGGGATGATAAAAATTGAGGAGCTCCGTGCACAAGCCGAAGAGGAATTGGGTGATGCGTTTGATATCCGTGGTTTCCACGACACAATACTTGGCGGAGGCTCATTGCCGCTGCACATTCTTGAAGAGGAAGTAAACCGCTGGATTGAAGAGCAGAAAGCGGCTGCTTGATCTTTGCACCGTTTTAAGCGGAATATTTCATGCCATGGATAAGTTGAATTAAATTAATTGTCTCCCTTTGTAAATCGCCTCTGTAACTTTTGCAGAGGTGATTTGCAATTATTACGATCTATCTGAACCGGTAACATTTCTTTGCTTTCCATAAACCGGTTTTAGAATTACATTATGCTAATCATAAAGAGCTAATCACACACCTTTCAAAATTTCATGGATAAAACAAGAAAGCACATACTATTGATCTATTTTACCCTGCTAGTGGCTACTATTGATGTGATATACAGCTATTTTACAAATAGTGAGCTAAATCTGTTTTTGCTTGCCATGGTATATTTTAGTGGTGGTATTGGCCTGAAAGCCATTGAACATCTCCGAAAAGATAATCCTGAAAATACTGAGTAGATGAAAATTGAATCCGGATTTGCTGATGAAAAAATTACCGGTTTACTAAAAGAATCCGGACTTCCCGTTACTGACCTCAAAACAGGTTCAGACCATGTTCTGTTTTTTTATACCGGAGGGAAAGATTTGACGGGAACTGTCGGGCTTGAACCGTTCGGAGATATTGCACTTCTCAGATCACTTGCAGTAAAACAATCGGAGAGAGGAAAAAGAATTGGCAGAAGATTAGCTAATGAGCTTGAAAATTACTCCCGCAATAACGGCATCCGGGTAATATATTTGCTGACAACCGATGCCGAAAAGTACTTTCAGAAACTGGATTATGTAGTGATATCAAAAAATGATGCACCTGTAAGCATAAAAAACAGCAAACAATTTTCAGAAATCTGTCCGGGTTCATCAGTGCTTATGAGAAAAAACCTATAGCCTGAATTAGTAATTTTTCTTGGAGATAATATCTCTTGGTATATGCTCAATTTCTTTTTTTAGAAATTAATATTTGGTCTGTTAGTATTAATCCATCAACCAACCAAAAGACCCAACGGGATAGAAGCAAAATCATGGGACGCAGTCCTATGTTTCGAGGGTTTATAAAGATTGAAAAGCACCAACGGTGCGAAAGCCACTATTTAATTTGATCACGCTTGCGCTCTTTCAGAGCTTTTGTGACAATTGTCTTTAGTTTACATGAGATTGCGTCCCATACTATTGCTTGTGCCTCTTCGAGGCGTTGGTTTCTCAATTCTCTTGATTTGTCGCTAATATCACTCTATATGTTTTAAGACCGGATTTTGAGATTTTTTATCATATGCAGATAAATTTCTGTTATCAGACATATGGCATATTCAGCCTGACGATTAATAAAAGAATTTAGATCGAGCAAAAATTTATGCTATTCCAAACACAAATCGTCCTTCCAGGACGAAAACGATTGAAGCACCATTCGGTGCTACCGACAATACATCCGGCTTGGGATGTGGATAGTTATTCATCCAACTACCATCTCATAAGGTTAGAGGTAAAAAAGTGCTATCGAAAACGTTCTCCTTAAGGACACATTGAGAGATAAATATGATCCGAAATCAAATTTATTGGAGGATTTACCTGAAAGGATTAATTAATTCGAAAATTAGATAATGAAATTTCTATTCTTCGAGATCAACTTGATATATTAATTATGAGCATGTCCCGCCAGGGACATCTTGTCGGTAGCACCAAGGGTGCGGTATTATTCAGGACGTCCCGGCAGGACGTATTGTGATATGAATTAGCTACGAATAAAAAATTGTGCATTTATAAATGCAAATCATTCTTCAGGGCGAAAACGACTGGCGCACCATTCGGTGCTACCGATAAGGCATCACGCTGTGATGCGATGATAGCCGGATGTGTATCAATTAAGCTAATACTGCAAACTGAATGCTTGGCAAAAGTGCATGTTTAACTTTTATGCCGCTAACGAACGAAAAAGTCCCAACAGGATAAGAGCAATAGCATGCTATTGCTTGTGCCTCTTCGAGGCGTTTGGTTTGTTGATTCAACTGATTTGCAGCTTGAATGAATTTATGTAAAATGCCAGTTTTTGAAATTTTTATATCACTCAATGACAGCTTTCATCTATCCTCCATAATCATCTTGATATTTCGATTAGGAACATGTCCCGGCAGGGACATCTTGTCGGTAGCACCAAGGGTGCGGTATTATTCAGGACGTCCCGGCGGGACGTTTCGTAAAAGGATTTAGCTATGAATAAAAACCGTGCTATTTTTAACACAAATCGAGGTTGTCCCAAAAGGTATAATTCATCGAATTTCGCTTAAATAATTTAGATTCTTTCTTCTGACTCACCCTATTTCCCTCTCTAAAAAATAGAGAGGGATTGGATGACTAAATTATTTAAGCTGG
>SLAU01000036.1 GCA_007126675.1 Balneolaceae bacterium | reverse complement strand
TCCCTGCATCACCGTAGATTCTGAATCAAACGAAGTGCTAATGTTTGCATGGATGAACCGTGAAGCACTTAGCAGAACCATGGAAACCGGAAAAGCTGTTTATTACAGCAGAAGCCGGAAGTGCCTCTGGGAAAAAGGTGAAAGCTCCGGCAGAGAACAGGATGTTGAAGATATTCTCGTTGATTGCGACCAGGATGTAATTCAGTTAAGAGTAAAAGTAAAAAAGGAAGGGGCATGCCATCGCGGGTACAGAAGCTGTTTTTACAGAAAAGTGAAAGACCACAAAACGGGTGAACTGGTATTTGAAATTAATAAACCGTCATTTGATCCCGATAAAGTTTATGAATGATTGTTTTGTGTCTGCAATTTACCTGCTATATTTTTTATTGATCAATGAATACTACCTGACCAAAAATTTATTCTCATGAATGTAACAATCACGAAATACTATCAAAATGCAGAAGAAGGACGAGCGTTTACCAAAAGATGCCTGGGAAAGCTAGAAGCAGAGCATGGTTTTGAACATGAAAAAACGATTTTAGCAACATCAGTTTGCAGTGATGAGGTAATCAGGTCAGCAACAAACTTTCGTGAGCACCTGCCTCAAAAAGAACCGTTTCAGCTTGGGGGGCTTGCAGGCTTTCCATTTACAGGAATGACAGGTTTTAAGGCGTTTGCCAGCCACATTCCCGATAACGGTTATGCAGTAATACTCTACGGTCCTCATATCGGTGTTACAAACTCCGGTTCGCTGGGTCATGTATTAAGGGCAGGCCAGAATCTTGAATCAACCTGTTGCGGTGCATTAATCGGTGCGGTTTCGAAACATAAAAGCGGCGATGATACTAAGATTGACAAGGAATTTGATTATCAGCAATGGAAAATTACCAATTCCCTGAAAGATAATAAGGAACAGATTTTGAGTGACTCCGAACCGCTGTTAAA
This sequence comes from Balneolaceae bacterium, assembly GCA_007126675.1. Taxonomy (GTDB): domain Bacteria; phylum Bacteroidota; class Rhodothermia; order Balneolales; family Balneolaceae; genus SLAU01. The sequence continues at coordinate 3,751 of SLAU01000036.1, read as the reverse complement.
AGCAACCGACAGTATGTTTCGGAATATTGATAAAAGAATAAAAGCCCTCTTAGATAAAACCTCAGCAAGTTTTGAAAATACGACCGTTGCTTTGGTTGGGGGGATTATCATCAATACGGATTTTAATTATCCGGATTATTTTGAATTACGTGAATTAAGTGTACAAAAGTTTTAATTAAACAAATTATGTCAGATAAAAAGAAGAGAAGATTCAACCCCAAGCCGCTCTTAAAAAACGATGAGAAAGAGAGCGGCAGATCTAAAAAGAAACCATCTCGTGCCGGTACAAAGACCGGAGGCGGATCAGATAAGAGAAACGAGGCTGATGAAAGTAAACCCAAAAGAAAAAGGCCGCGGCCTTCTGCCAAATCTAAAAGAAGCAGGGGAGAAGTTAAAAATCGTTCAAGCATATCTGCCAAAAAGCCGGATATAGCAGCTCAAAAGCCGCATGTTGAAGACAAAATGAGAATCAACAAGTTTATTGCCCATGCCGGATTCTGCTCACGGCGCGAAGCTGATGAATATGTAACAGCCGGCAAAGTTAAAGTAAATGGGAAGGTGGTAGATGAGCCGGGCACAAAGGTCAGTAAAACGGATAAAGTTGAAGTGGCCGGCCAAAAACTATCGCTTGAACCGTTTGTATATATTCTTTTGAACAAAAAATCGGGAACCATCACAACAACGGATGACGAGAAAGACCGCTCAACAGTGATGGATACGATTCAGGATGCAACAGGGTACAGAGTTTATCCCGTTGGCAGGCTTGATCGCAAAACGATGGGCCTTCTTATTCTTACCAATGATGGTGATTTAGCCCACAGGCTGATGCACCCCAGCTATGAGGTGAAAAAAACATACCTGGTTGTGCCGAATCGTAATTTAACTGATGAAGAATTCATTAAATTAAAAAACGGCATTACTCTTGAAGACGGATTTATTAAACCCTCTTCGATTTCGCGGGATACCAGAGATCCGTCTGTAATTATTATTACTGTGTTTGAAGGCCGGAATCACTTAATTCGAAGAATGTTTGAACACGTAGGCGCTGTGGTGGATAAGCTGAAAAGAATTCAATACGCCGGTTTAACCGAAAAAGAATTAAAAGTTGGCCGCTGGAGATATTTAGAGCAAAATGAAATAAATGATTTACGTAAACTTGTAAAGCTTCAACCCTTAGACTTTAATAAGAAGATCAAATGATTTACAACAGCGTATCTAAAAAATCGGGATCCTTTCAGGCTCAGAATTCATTGCCAATTTATTATGATCTGTATGTGCCGGTATCAACTACACGGACCATGTTTCCCGTTGTGCTTTTTATTCACGGTTTTAAAGGATTTAAAGATTGGGGAGCTTTCCCGGATGCATGTGAAGATCTTGCCAGAAGTGGTTTTGCAGTGATTGCATTTAACCATTCCCGAAATGGTGTTGGCGAAAACATGCTTGAGTTTGACGAGCCGGAACTTTTTGAAAAGCAAACGTTATCGGGTGATCTGGAAGATATTGGAGATGTAATAAAAGCGGTTGAATCTAAAGAGATATCTCATCCAAAAATTAATCTTAATACTGATAAAATAGGGATTATTGGTCATTCAAGAGGCGGACATACGGCTGTAGCTGCTGCGGCCGAATATTCAAACATCACTTGTCTGGTTACGTGGTCGGCTGTGGCAGATTATAGCAAGAGATGGAGTGATAAAATGGTTTCCGACTGGAACAAAAAAGGGTTCACAGAGATAGAAAATGCAAGAACGGGACAGATATTTAAGATTGATGTCTCCGTGTACAATGATGCCATTGAAAATGCTGATCGAGTAATTGCTATAAAAAGGGTACGCGAATTGCATATTCCGGCGTTATTTATTGCAGGGAAAGATGATGAAGCTGTGCCACATTCCGATTCGGAATCATTATACAGGGCTTGTCCTTCTGAAGAAAAAGAGATCAGGCTCATCGATAATGCCGGTCACACTTTTGAAGTTTCCCACCCTTTTGAAGAGGATGATTTTCCGGAACCATTTTCTGAAGTGATGAACTTTACTGAAAGCTGGTTGCTGGAGTATATAGATTAATTTGAGTACGAGATAAGTAATTGTGAAAAGAGTCATAGGCTGTCATAAAAAGTCGAATCGATTGCAACGATATAGTAAATTTCGTCATGCCGGACCCCGATCCGGCATCTCCAGACTATATCAACGTTAGGAGATCCCGGATCTTCGCTAACGCTGCGTCCGGGATGACGCCTTTTTGGGACATCGTCTATTTTGTTTCAACGATTTTATATCAAACTCAGGTTAGATAAAATTGCAACGGCAATTACATGGATACATCAACAGATGAGACCACTACGGTATTTTTTGATATCACTGTTTTTATATGCGTTTCTTTTACCGGGTACAGTAAACGGGCAAACCGTTGTATTGATCGATAAGGAAGAATTTCAGAATGATGCTGTTGTAGCCATTGATTCGCTCTATAACCGGAATAATGAAGCCGCATTAGAGATTTTAAGTCCCTGGATAGAAGCCTACCCTGAGCACCCAATCTGGAAAATGTGGAGCGCTATGGATTTCTGGTGGAATATTCTGGAAGATCTGTATGATGAATCAAACGACGATCAGCTTTTTGAAGCAATGATGGAAGCTGACTTTGAGGCCGGGAGATTGCTGCGTAATGAATCTGATCATCCGGACGGTCTCATCATCCGGGCACTTGCAAATGGCTATATTGCACGCCACCACGCTAACAGAGACAGATGGATAACCAGCGTACGAACTGCAAGAACCGCATACAACGCTTATAATCGCCTGATTGAAGTAAGGCCTGATTTACCGGACAATGAATTTGTTGAGGGAATGAAAAAATATTATGCGGCCTATCTTCCTGAGGAATATCCAGTGGTACGCACTGTTTCCTGGTTTTTACCTGATGGTGATCGTGAAGGAGGAATCGAGTCGATAGAATATGCTGTTGATAATGCGATATTTTCGCGGGCTGAAGCATCCTATTTTGTTGGGATTATCTACTTAAACTATGAAAATGACTATAACGGAGCTGCCCGCCATTTCGAGGACCTTGCGCACAAATATCCCAATAACAGTTACTTTCAGCGCCTGTATGTCCGCACGTTAATGCAGATGAGAAGAAGTTCATTAGCACTTGAATATTCTGAAAACTTGTTACAAAGGTGGGAAGAGCAGAATTTACCGGGAGATAAACAACTTAAAGAAGAGATCTATTACCTGATGGGAAGAGCAGAACTTCAGTTCGGTAATAATGGAAGGGCATTAGAATATTTTAAAAACTCCATGAATGCAGCCGAATCTCTTGGCTATAAAGAAAATCGAATCTACTATTCGCTGTCAGGTTTTTATGCCGGCAGAGAATTTGAAAGACAAAACAAGAGAGATGAAGCTATTGATCATTACAGAATAGCTGCCAATCAAAATGTAAACAGCGATTTAAGGCAAAGAGCACGCCAGCGGATCAGGAATCTTTAATTCTTTTATCTGATTTAAAAACATATTTAGCCCAAGCGGGACCATCAGTTTCATACTAAAACTTTATTGAACTTTTGGCTTGAGAAGATGATAGCCGTAGAGGCAATAAAGTACAATAGAGACTAGCCAACCAGGAATTAACTCTGAGCTAATACTCTTAATTTTAGCCTGATTAAAACATCCCCTTACTTTTGTCTTGATACAAAAGTAAGCAAAAAATCAAGCCTGCCTCGTCGGCAGACAGGGCTGCC
>SLAU01000123.1 GCA_007126675.1 Balneolaceae bacterium | reverse complement strand
CCGCTTTCAGTCCGCGAAGAGAAGCTGGAAGATTGTTACCTGCTGATCGGTGGGTACAAATACCTGCAGTGGGGCGAGGCCAACTGCTTTCTTCGGTTTCCAAAAAACTGTGAGTTAAAACCGGTCATAACCGGGTGGTTTGCAGCATTCGGTTCACTGGAAAAACCGCAGGATGATACCTCCATCGAATTTGATGATGGCGACCAGCGTTTTGCCACCGCCACCTATGACCCGGTTTCTCAATTCCGCGCTGCCGAAGTGGTAAACTTTTTCAGAACGCAAGGACTCTCACCAGACGTTCTCCAAAAACAGTATCGCGACCAGGTTCAGTTTTTAGGCGGGCTGTTTGACGAAATGAATTTTGATGGTTCAGGAATTGAGCGATCACACAATCGCGGACCTGAAGAAACCGGTGGATTTCTTTCACTCCGATCGCAAAACGCGCGGGCTTTGCGCACAAAATTGCTGGAAAAAGGAATTTTTACCGATGCCAGAGACGATATTTTGCGCCTTGGCCCGGCCCCTTACACCACCTCAAAACAGTGCATAGAAGTCATAAATGCACTTTTTGGAGAAATTTCATAAAAATTGAATTTTTTCTGTAAGTATTTCGCTGTTTCGGTATCATACATATAACACACATATATTCGAAGCTTCTACTGTTTCGCATCCTGTAAAGATTTTTGATGAATATTGAGTGGGGTGACACGATGCCGGCACTCCCTTTGTTTACACTTAAGAAGAATATTAATTAACCGACTCAGCATTATGGCAAATTCAAAAAATGACCGACTAAAAGCACTCGACACGGCAATGGGCCAGATCGAGAAACAACATGGAAAAGGAACCATTATGAGGCTTGGGGGCAATCCCTACAATGAGGTGGATGCAATTTCCACAGGCTCCATCATGGTGGATTATGCACTGGGCGTTAACGGAATTCCAAGAGGGCGGATCACAGAGATTTATGGTCCGGAGGCAAGCGGTAAAACCACACTGGCGCTACAGGTAATTGCACAGGCGCAAAAGAAAGGTGGTTATGCCGCTTTTATTGATGCCGAGCATGCGTTTGATCCCAAGTATGCCAAAAACCTGGGCATCAATACCGACGAACTTCTGATCTCACAGCCCGACAGCGGCGAGCAGGCACTCGAAATTACCGAAACGCTGATCCGTTCAGGCGCACTGGATGTGATTGTAGTTGACTCGGTAGCAGCCCTTGTCCCCCGCGCCGAGCTTGAAGGCGAAATGGGCGACTCGCACATGGGCTTGCAGGCCAGGCTGATGTCGCAGGCACTGCGTAAAATTACCGGTGTTGTGAGCAAATCGCGCACATCGTGCATTTTCATTAACCAGGTTCGTGAAAAGATCGGGGTGATGTTTGGTAATCCTGAAACCACCACGGGCGGACGAGCACTGAAATTTTACAGCTCCGTAAGGATGGATATCCGCCGGATTGGGTCACTCAAAAAAGGTGATGAAGTACTGGGCAACCGTACCAAGGTAAAAGTAGTGAAGAATAAAGTGGCCCCGCCGTTCAAAGTGGTTGAGTTCAATATTATGTATGGCAAGGGTATATCACGCATCTCGGAAGTGCTGGACCTTGCCGTTGAGTACGATATCATCGAGAAGCGCGGAAGCTGGTATCGTTACGATGGCGAACCGATTGGCCAGGGAACAGAAGCTGCAATCCAGTTCCTTGAAGAGGACTCCGAACTGGCAGAAAAAATCGAACAAATTGTTCGGGCGAAACTAATGCCTGAAGAATTTGAAGCACCTGAACAAGAAAAAGAGAAAGAAAAAGCCGAAGCAGGTGAATAAACAAAGTACAGAGTTTGATCGTGAGGGGATATTGCAAGAACTTCCTCTCACGATCACATCTGTATCTCCTCAGAAAAAGAGAAAAGACCGGTTTTCCATTTTCAATAACTCCCGATTTTTGATCGGGGTATCCGCACAAACTCTCACCGATTTTAATTTGAGTTCCGGTGTTCAGCTTACATCTGATTTATTTCAAAAAATATCAGAAGCTGAAGAATATCAGGCAGCAAAAGAGAGATGTTATCTGCTTCTTTCGGGACGAGACCACAGCAGCTTTGAGCTGAAACAAAAAATCATCAAAAAAGGATTTGAAGCAGAGATTGCAGAAAAAGTTACAGACGAGTTTTCTGAAAAAGGACTGTTGAATGATCGCAGTTTTGCTGTAAAGTTTGCCTGTGATAAAGCTGAGTTAAATAAATGGGGACCGGGTAAAATCAGATCCGCGTTATTCGAGAAGGGCATTGATCGTCAGATTGTTGAAGAAGTGATTCAAAATCTGTCTCAAAGTTTGGAGCAATCTCAGATTTGTGTAGATTTAGCATTGAAACGCAGGAAACATTTCCTGAGGGAAGCTGAACCCCAGAAAAGAAAGCAAAAAATTTATCGTTACCTTTTCGGAAAAGGATACGACCCTGAACAGATAAACAAGGCATTACCACAAATTCTTGAATCGCTGAATGCTAAAAAATCTTACTCTTGAAAATGTAGTTAAACTGATTCTTGCTGTCGGCATAATTATGCTGATCGGTTTAATTGCATTCAATTTCAGCAACCTCATTGCATACCTGGTTATAGCCCTGTTGATCAGTTATATGCTCGATCCTATCGTAAATCGCATGCAGGCTTCGGGCATGAACCGGACACTTGCAATATCACTTACGCTCGCATCGGTGATACTTTTAATCGTTTGGGGCTCAACAACAGTGATTCCGATAGTTGCCAATCAGATGGCCGGGCTTGCAAGACAGCTGAATATTGAAAATTTAAGATTTATTGCTGATCAGATCGAGATCGCGATTATTGCAAACTTTGACTTTGTGCCACAAGGTTTTCTGAGAGATAATATTGCTGCCTTATCTGATAATCTCTTCGATATTGGCCGTTTTTCAGATATCCTGGGAAATCTGATCGGGATTTTCACCAATCTATTTGCCGCATTTTTAGTGATCCCGTTTGCAGTATTTTTCTTTTTAAAAGACGGGCATAAAATCCGAAGAGATCTGCTGCAACTCGTTCCTAACAAGTATTTTGAAACTGTACTCAGTTTAATCGACATCATTGAAACAAGGCTTGGCCGCTATTTCAGAAGTGTGGTTGTTCAATGTACATTGGTGGGAATCGTGAGCTGGTTAGCCCTCTCAGTAGCCGGCCTGAATAATGCTGCATCGGTCGGTATCGCAATTGGTGTTGCAAACTCTATTCCATATTTCGGACCGATCATTGGATACATTCTCTCAATTATAATCTCAATAGTTGAAACGGGAGATTTTTCACTTGTAATCCCGTGTATTCTGGCAGTTCTGGTAGCACAGATTTTGGATAACGTCGTTTTCCAGCCTCTTATCTTTTCCCGCTCCGCAGAGATGCACCCTGTTGCTATACTTTTCATTATCATGATTGGCGCTCAAACCGCCGGTATTCTTGGCATGCTCGTCGCCATCCCTATTGCAACTATTATCAAGATTTCATTTAACCAGATCAGCTGGAGCCTGAATAACTACTATGTATTTCGTCTGGACAGCACCGGCAATAAACCAAATACTCTGGAAACTCCCCCGTCGTCGGAATCAAATCCGCCTGAATAATCAACTCACTTTTCACTATCTTTGGCCAAATTTAACTCTGTAATTCACTCACGGTAGTGCATAAGCTGGTAGTACTCGCATCCGGTTCCGGTAGCAACTTTCAATCCATTATCAACTCTGTAAAAGACGGCACAATCAAAGGGGCTTCAATTGAAGCACTCATTGCCGGTAAATCAGGAATTGAAGCCATTGAACGGGCTAAAAAAAATGAGATCCCTGTTTACACTCTCGGGGCAGAATTTGAAAGTGAACTGATTGAGATCCTTGATGAACTCAATCCCGATCTGATTATACTGGCCGGCTTTTTAAAAAAAATCCCATCTGAGATAATTGATAAATACCCAAATAAAATCATCAACATTCACCCGTCATTACTTCCAAAGTATGGAGGGAAAAATTTTTACGGGATGAAAGTTCACCAGGCTGTAATAGAAGCCGGTGATGATGTGTCAGGCTGTACAGTTCACTATGTGAATGAGATTTACGATGCCGGCAAAATAATTGATCAGGTAACTGTACCTGTTAAAGCAGATGACACACCTGAAACCCTCTCAAAACGAATTTTAAAACAGGAACATCAGCTTTACCCCAAAGTGATTCAAAAACTCCTTAACAACAAAAATTAATTAACAACTGTGGCATTAAAACCTCTATCTGCGCTCCCCAAAAATAATCTTATAATAAAACGCGCTCTTCTATCAGTATCTGATAAAAGCGGCATTACTGAACTGGGTAAATTCCTTCATAAACATGGGGTTGAACTCATCAGTACCGGAGGTACGGCTAAAGCACTAAGAGATGCAAACCTGCCGGTAACCGATGTAAGCGAATTAACCGGATCGCAAGAAATTCTTGATGGCCGGGTTAAAACACTTCACCCAAGTATACACGGCGCAATTTTGGGCAGAACAAGTCATCAGCCCGATTTGGATGAGCTTGAGAAACTAAATATCTCACCCATCCAATTGGTAGTTGCCAACCTGTATCCATTCAGTGAAACCATTGCCAAACCGGATATAACCCCGGCTGAAGCTACCGAATATATCGATATCGGCGGACCGACAATGATCCGGGCGGCTGCTAAAAATTATG
>SLAU01000044.1 GCA_007126675.1 Balneolaceae bacterium | reverse complement strand
TCACCTGTTTTCCATTACGGTTTGGTAGGCCGATTTAATTTTTTTACCGGCAAGTGCTTCGTTTACATTGAACAGATGGTCACCCACTTTTTCGAGTCTGCTTACAAAGTCGAGATATATAAAACCGGCCTTATTTGAATATTCTTTCTTTTCAAGCCGGTTGTAATGGGCCTCCATCAGTTTATCTCTCATATTGTTGATTGCATTTTCGATCTGTATTGCTTCTACCAAATCAACTTGTCCGGGATCTTTGGTAAGATTCTGTCTAACGTTTTGAATTGAATCAAGGGTTAGGTCCAGAAGTTCTCCAATCTCTTTTTCGGCCGTTTTTGGCAGCTTTATATCCTCATCTATCATTTGCTCAAATGTTTTTGACATTTGGAAATAGATATCCCCTATACGTTCAAGATCATTGATCATCTGATGCATTGCCTTAACTCTCCGGGTTCCATACTCTGATAATTTATTGCTGGAAACACGGGTTAAATACTCAGCTATCTCCAGCTCAATGTTATCCGTTATTTGCTCCCTTTTCTTAATCTTCTTCAGAAATTTTTCATGTTTTTTCTGTTTTCTGAAGAATAATCCTTCAAAGCTGAAATGCATTTTTTCAATTAACTTGGCAAACTGTTCAATTTCTTTTGCAGCCTGTGCAATTGATAGTTCTTCGGATGACATCACACCGGCTGATATATACTTAAGCCTGAATTTACTGTCAGAGTCATATTTCTCTTTCTGTATCCGTTCAACGAATCGCACAATCCGGGGTACAAATGCGAAAAGAATGAGTACATTTAACACATTAAATGTTGTATGAAACAGTGAAAGTGCCAATGTTGCATTGGCTCTGTTATCTTCTGTTCCAACCAATATAGTTCCCGTTTCTGGCGAGAAAAATTGCATCACTGCATCTATTCCATGCAGGAACGGCGTAATCAGAGCAAGCATCCATAATACTCCAAAAACATTAAACACAAAGTGAAAGCGTGCAGCCCGTTTAGCATGTACATTTCCGATCAGTGCTGCAATATTTGCTGTAACTGTAGTTCCAATATTTTCACCCAGAATCATAGCAGCAGCAATCGGGAAATCGATCCATCCCTGGAAAAGCATTACAAGCGTAATAGCTGTTGCAGCTGAGGATGATTGCGTTAGCAGGGTTAAAATTGTTCCTGCGAGAACAAAGATTAAAATCGATCCAAAACCGAACCCGGTTAACCCATCAAGAAATACAAACATTTCGGGATTATCGGCAATATCAGGTACAGCATTTTTAATAAACTCGAGGCCGATAAAAAGGATACCAAAACCGATCATCGCTTCGGCCAGGCTGCGGAATTTTTCGCGGCCAAAAAATATAAACGGGAAACAAATACCGATCAGCATGATTGCTATCGGCGTAATCTCCATCTTAAAACCGAATATCGCTACCATCCACGCTGTAACGGTAGTCCCAATATTGGCACCCATGATCACTCCCGTTGACTCCACAAATGTAATAAGACCGGCGTTCACAAAACTTACAACCATTACAGTGGTTGTAGTAGAAGATTGGGTAATTGTTGTTGCACCAAAACCTGTAAATATTCCCCTCATCCGGGTGGTGGTCATTCCCTTGAGAATTGCTCTTAGCTTACCCCCTGCCACTTTCTGCAAGCCGTCACTAAAAATTTTCATTCCGTAAATGAAAATGCCGAGAGATCCTACAAGCTGCAGAAAATCAAAAAATGTATAACTCATTCTGTGTTATTTTCAGTACTTATTATCATACCTATTCGCTGAGTTCGTCTCATTTCAGGATGCAAATATAAGAGATGTACAGCACTAATTGTATTATGGTATTTAAATATTTGATCTGCCTCTGGTTTTTTTTCAAGAATTGAAGTTAACCAAAGTTAACCGGTTGCCGCATTAACAAAATGTTAATAATTGGGATACTCACAAATGTGCTGAATCACGGTTTATTCAGGGAGAGAATGAGCAGCTAATTTTTTCAAATATTGTCTTCTATTTAGGTCGAAATACGCCGGATCAAATAATTTTTTAAAAAAAATTCAAAAAAATTTTATCCCCAAAAATCGCCTGCTTCAAGTCATTTTAGCCCTTTTTGGACTACATATGAGCCCCGGAAAGAGCCTTGTTACGAAAAAGAAACATTAAAAATTTTTAATATTAGAAAATATTAATATATTGGATCCAAGAAAAAAGCTCTAACCGGCTTTCAATATGGGGAAACATATAACACTATGGGGAAGACAAATACTAAAACTAAGTTTCTGGATTATTCTATACTTGTAGATGCATTGTATGACGGAGATGAGTCGCGCGTAAATGCACTCATCAAAGAGATGATGCCTAAACTAACGGATTACCTGATGATCACGATGGGTGCCACTCATGAAGATGCAGAAGAGTGTACTCAAAATGCCTTCTTAAAAGTATTGGTCAGGATCAAAAAAGGTAAAATCAAAAACAAAAAGGCTATTTATACCTATCTGCTCAAAACCTGCCGTCATGAATATCTGAGACATATCAAAAAGAACAAAAGATATACAGGTATTGATGAAGATTATATGGACATGTCAGAGCCCGCAGAACAGGTAGAAAAACTGCTGGATGAAGAAAGGCAGGCGATCCTTAAAGAATGTCTGGATGAGCTGGATGATGAGTCCAGGGAATTTATCGTCTACTTTTTGAATAATCCTGAAACAACTACCAAAGAAGCGAGTAAAATTTTTGACATTAGCGGTGCTAATGTACGTACCAGGAAGTTCAGGATTACAAAAGCACTTCATGAAGCTTATAAACGGAAATCAGAAGTTCATACTCTCAAAGAGAATCAGCTGAGATCAATCGCTATGTAACTACCGTTACAAACACTTTCTAAGAGTTTTTAAGATATATCATCTAAGTTGAGCCCTGCACGATTTAATTCGTGCGGGGTTTTTTTATGAATATAACCGGCTGATTAGTGTACAAGTGAGTCTTTTCGGCTTTGAATGAAATGATTTTATCAGATAAAAATAACGAGGCTGGAAGATCTTTGTCCTTGTTAAAAATCTGAGCTTTAAAAAGAGAAAAAACGGCCTCTGATTCGTGGAGGCGGTAAGCAGAGCGGGGCGATTGAGACGTTTTGATAAATCATACCGGTGATAAATTGTTCGCTTGGGAAGTGAGAGATGGACCATTGATTTATCTGTCGAAGGAGCCACCCGCGATGGAGCCGTAGCGAATCAGCAGCCTTGATCTTTTGCTTACTTTAGTACCCAGTCCGGCTCCCGACGGATCAAGACAAAAGTAAGAGGATGTTTAAATTAAGCTATAAATCATGATTAACAGCTTGTATCAAATCATTGTTATATATACAGCTCTACTTTTCTGTTACTTACTTCTTTTTTGTGAAGTACGAGAACGGTTTTTTCAGGATTCCCTGTCCCATCAGTTTAAATACATCCATTGCGCCGGTGGCTACGATGCCGCCCATTCTCAATGAAGCTTCTTTAGCAGCGGCATTGCGGATCAGGGTTCTCTCAGGCCGAATTAAAGCGTTGCAGTATCGCTGAGTAATGACTCCCACACGAAGTGTCAGAAAAGTGTTCGATGCACCGTTCAGGATCGAGTTGATCACAATTGTTGTGCCGGGCAGCATCGAAAAACCTGAGCCGACCGCCGTGTTGATTGAACTCTCCAGCATCTCCACATACTCGGCGTCGTTAAGGTGTGTGGCAACCAGGGCTGTACCCATAACATTTGTGTAGAGTGCGCTCATATCTTTAATTGTGGGCCGCTGGTTATACACATGAGCAATATCCCAGATCATTTTTGCCTGAAGGGCGATCATAAAAAGAGCATCCAGAGCTCCGTTTTGAGAGATCGCAGTGGTATAAAAAGCTCTTTTCGCGAACCTCTCCACCCTTTCATGTGCTACCTTGTCGAGTTCCTGCAGGGCATCTTCAACCCGGGTTTTCACTTCGGCCTCGCCACCACCATTTTGCAAGGCAAGACGCTTCTCCCCGATCAGTGCCGGATTTCGTGCCAGACGCTTTTGATAGCTGCGCAGGTATTTCTTCAGTTCTTTTTCAGTAGGATCTTTTGGAGCGATCAGCGGAGACGGCAGCAGCATAAAGAGTGCCGCCGGCACAGCCACCGATACCACAAGCAGGGTAAGAGAGATCACCAATACCGACTGACCGGCAAGCGGATGAATTGAACTCACCGTTGCCGAAAACTGAACCAGCTGGTTCAGCAGAAATATGATGAACAGAATCGATAACGAAATAGAGACGACAATAATCGCTTTTCCGGTTGAAGATTTCATGATAGTTCAGATTGGTTAACAGCCGGAATCCGGCCTGGTTATTTCAAAAATACTATTCTGGAACAGAAATCAACAGTTGATTGAGGTAAGGCTATTGATGCAATTTTACTCTCGTTTATCTGAATATTTTCAGAAGACGGTTTTTAAGTTTTTTGTTTTCTTTTTCTTCTTCAAATTTTTTCTGCCGGGCAAGCCTCTCTTCATACTCCGGCCGGTTATCTGTTTCACTTTCACCCAATAATTCTCCGTTCAGAAAACGCAGGAAGAGTTCTTTTTCATAAAGTGAACCGTAACCATTATGTACATATTCAAGCAGCTCGCCATGCGGCATTCTGATCTCCCCGGTATACCAGCCCGCAAACGTTTTCTCCTCATCCGGAAACAAATTATTTGGGCGTTCT
>SLAU01000311.1 GCA_007126675.1 Balneolaceae bacterium | reverse complement strand
GGGATAACGCCGGAATTTATTCCGGTGGATTGAACTGCCCCCGTTCCAAAAAGTGCCGTAGGCACGGTTGATATGGAGCGTGCCGATGGCACTGTTAGGTTCTTAGGCATGTCTTTTCCCCGGCGATGAATCACCGGGTTACAATATGAACCATCCGCTATGCGGATTTTAATTGGGTAACGGCACGTGACATTTTTACATATGCAGCCAACAATGTGTAGGAAACATTGCGTGTTTCTTGCAAAGCTTCATACTTGACACATCACCAGGCTCTTACGAGCCTTTTCCCCTTCGAAGGGGGGACTTTTTTAGACTCATTTCCTAATGTCGAACTCATGTTCTATTAAGAAATACCGTCCATACTTAAGTCTTCATAGCCACTTTTTATGACAGTCGAAATCATCTTAAAGCGCACTTTAGCCTCAATGATATTTCGGGTATGAGCCGGAATGATAATCGATTCGCCAACGGAGAGTTTATGCGCTTGGTGATCAATCACAACCACAGCCTCTCCGTCAATAATCTGAATAAAGGTATCGAATGGTGAGATTTTTTCCGACAAAACTTCACCTGAATCGAACGATACAGCCGAAATATTGCCGGTGGTTTTTTTGATGATCGTTTTTATGACCACCGAGTTCGGTATATACTCAATGATCTCAACGATGATATGAGTTTTTCCTTTTTCTAACTCTTGATTATTTGAACCGTGAGGAAAATTTACGTTATGTTTTCTATCCAAAATAATGTTGATTCGATTAATTTTTTTGATCTATTATACGAAATAATGGATTGAACTTTTATGCCATTTTCATTCATAACAATTACAAATGGTACTTGAAATAAGAACAACGGACTTCTGATAGTTCAGAAGCCCGTTTGAAATGAATATTTGTGTTGTTTAAGCTTTCTTGCTTTCGGCTTTTTTGCCTGAGCTTTTTTCCGGTTTAAACTGCGGGTTATTGTTTACCGGTTTCTTATCGTCTCTTTTGTTTTTTTTGTGGTCTCTGTTGTGCTTATCCACGGTTTCTCCTGTTATGTTAACTCCTTTTATGTAAACCAATGTATATAAACCGGCACCACTTGTTGTTACACATTACAAGATTAAAGTTATATAAAATAAGGTTTTGTCCCGCGGGGATGCCCTTGGGCTCATTATTTACTTATACCTGCGCAACTCGCGTAATTAAGCAATATCAGGTGAAGGTATCGTTTTCCGTCAGCACTGCTGAACTTAATGCTATCGGAGACATTGCCTGACCCATTCTTACCCATTATGGATTCATGTGGACGGTGTCAGATAGTGATTAGCACATGTGAAATATGAAATTTAAATTCAAATGAATGTAATGGATGGAGTGTGAATAAAGCTCATTTTTCTATTGTGAAATAAATTCACAATAAAACTATTTCGGGTAATTAAAAGGAACTACAAATGGAACCTAAATTAAGTTCAGTCACTTTACTGTTTGCAATATTTATGCTTTTTAGTATTTCATGTTCTAATTCGCTTACCGGATCAGAATCTGACATAATCGATTCACTGGCACCTGTTGAAGATGTACACCCCATAACTGGAGGAGAGAACGTTACCATCACTGTGAATCGAAATCATACTGTGGCTTATTTCAATGTCGGGTTCAGTAATGTAAGAACGAATAATGTGATCGGGAACGGTACCTTTGAATCATGGTGCATCGACTGGAAGAAACCAATTGACAGTAATAACGGCACCTACAATGGTATTCAGCTTTATTCAACAGATCGTGTCGAAAAATGGAAGCCGGTTAATTACCTGCTCAACATTAAGAATATTTTAAAAGAAAAAGATCCGGAACTTTCCTGGCGTGAATTCCAGATTGTGGTCTGGACTCTTCGGTCAAATCCGGAGTTTAACCTGAATAAGATAGCGGTTGAAGAACTTCCCGCTTCATTTCGAACCACCGATGGAAAAGCGAATTTCAACTATGAAAAGGTTGAAGAGATCCTGAGTATTGTAAAGATCGGGTACAAGGATTTTGACTATTCAGCAGGGACAAAATTTGCAGTAATTGCCGAGACACCTGCCGATGTTCAGACGGTGTTTGTAGTAGCTGAAAAGAGATAAGCTTGCGTCATATCTGCCTCATTCATTTCGTACAGGATATGCCTTACGGAATGCAGCGGGGTTGATAATTCTCAATGGAAGATTAGAGATCAGGCTTGCGATCGATAGCATAAAAGAGGGCTTTGCAAAAAACGGTACTGCAAAGTCCTCTGTAAGTCAAAGATGTAAAACAGGTGTGCACATGCTTGTTGCAAAACATACATTTAATGATGACAAAGCTGCCCCAAGAAAACGATAAACAACGTGAGATCTGTGCTGATTGCCGTGTTTATTCATATGGCAGTTTTAACCAGGTGCTGGTACTGATCTGCTCATCGAGCCCTACCTGGTTCATGATGGTAATTTTTTAAATATGAGCTGAAGACCGGCGAACAGTTTTGTCGAGGGTCATGAGTGTTCAGCCGTGCCTTTTCTCACCGATTTAGTTTTCCCGGACAGCTTTGGAACAGCCATTTTACCTTCTTTCTTATTACTCTCTTCATACTTGTTGTACTCAATAAAGTTACCAAGAAGGTACCCGTAGGGTTTCAATTCATGAACCTGGGAAAACCCAACCCTCATGATTCCAATGAGTGGTATAAAAAGGATCATGCCTGCTATTCCCCATATTTTTCCTCCCAGAAACAGTACAATGATGGCCACAAATGGATTGATGGAGACTTTTGCCCCAACAATTTTTGGAGTTAGAAAGCTGCTTTCGATAAGCTGTACTGCTGTAAAAACCGCAATAACCATAAGTGGTATTAAAAGCGTGTCATAAAACAGGAAAGCATAAAGAACTGCAGGAATTGCCCCTAATATTGCACCCACATAGGGGATAATTGCCAGCATAGATGCTAAAATTGCGAAGGGAATAGCATAATCAAGTCCTATAATCAGCAATCCGATTGAATTCAGTACGGCCATAATCCCAAGAACAGTGAATAACCCCACCAGATAATTCTGGGTTACATTTTGAACTCTGAATAAAACCTCATCAATTTCAGAATTTTGACTCTTCTCAAACACTTTCTGAAGAAAGGTTACAAACATCGCTTTGTAATAGAGCATGAAAAAGATAAAGACAGGTAACAACCCAAAGAAGGTTATTGTGCCTGTTGTGGCCTCCAGCAGTGAACTTAAAAACTCACTTCCTGTATCAAACAAATTATTTATGCTATTAACTGCGTATTCTGTTTGCTTGTCCTGTGAAATACCAGAGAACCGTTCAAGGATAATAGTACCTTCAATCACTGACTCTTTAAGTTTTTCTGTAGCTTCAGGGATCTTGTCAGAAAACTCTATGGCGCGTACCGTTAGCAGCGTCAAAAGGCCCGTAAAGATCACTATGATCAAAAAGATTACAAGAATGATGCTGAAGATTCGTCCCATTTTCCAGGATTCAAACCTTACTACAACCGGGTTCAGTAGCATTGAGGCGATGGCGGCAAAAGCGAGAGGCATCAAAATAAATTTCCCAAAGCTTAAAACGACCACCAACAAGCAGAGCCCAAGCAGAATAAGAGTCGCCTTTAACCAGAATGGGTAGGTTACGGATGGTGTGAATCTTTGATTTTGCATTTTAGGTTGCTCTATCCCGGAATCTTGATCCACGTGCCACTCTCAATTCGTTCATCGAGCCCCACCTGGTTCATAATGGCAAGATCCTCTGCTGTAACCTTTATGGTCAGGCTTTCGAGATTTGCCGGAAGAAAGGACCTGAATGTGCCAGACCGTGTGGTTTTAACGGTTTGCAGGCGTACCGGTTGAATATTTAAAATACCGGAATCCGTGAGCTGCCTGAAGCCACCGGTGATCTCTTTAAATCGGGGCCCAAAGGTTCCGTAGTTATCAAGTGCGGTGTAGTTTATAAACCGGTAAATCATTCCATCGTACTCTACGGAATAGAGATAAAATTTGAGCTGGGTTCCGTCCTCTGTTTGCCCGGTGGCTTCGGCCTGGAATGCGCGAAGCCCCCCGCTGGTCAGGCCTGATTTAGCTGTTGTGGTGATTCCTTCCTGATTTAAAAATTCATTGACTGAGGCCTCAGCTCCTGCCGATTTGTTGTCCAGCCTCATAATTGAAACAGCGTTCTGATCTTTATTGACAACGGCTACGAGCGATCGCTGATTAATCACCTGCCATCCCGCAGGATAGGAGAACTGAAATTTCATTTCCGGGTGATAGAACATTCCATCCCTTGTAAACCCTTCCCGGGGATTATCCCCGTAGATCATGTTATTCAGCATGCCCATATATTGATCGGTATTCACAATCGTCTGCTCGTATCCTTTTGCTCTCCACTCTTCGGCAAGTTCAGGTATGGATGTGGCTCTTTCTGCGGGATCGGGGTGAGTGGATTGCCAGTTTGGGATACTTTGCCCCGACTGGTCAGACATTCGTTCAAGAGATACAAAAAATTGCGCGCCTTCGGCAGACTTATATCGCTGCATAGAGGCATATTCTACCCCAAGACGATCCGACTCCCGCTCATCCTCCCGGCTGTAGCTCAAAAATAATATTTGAGCCGCCATTCCACCCAGGCCGAGAATATCACCTCCGGGAATTCCAAGAAAATGTTGACCGGCTATGGCTCCACCGATGAGAGCAATCTGTCCCAACTGCTGCTCAAATGCGCGTT
>SLAU01000074.1 GCA_007126675.1 Balneolaceae bacterium | reverse complement strand
ACCAAAAATATCGAAACCCTGATTCGTGAAAACATCCGAAACCTCACTCCCTACCGCAGTGCGCGGGATGATTTTGATAAAGGGATGCTTTTGGATGCCAATGAGAACAGTTATGGATCCGTGGTGCGAAATTCGCTGGAGCTGCACCGGTATCCATCTCCTACGCATGATGCACTCCGCCAAAAAATTGCGGATTACCGGGATGTGGAAATGGAAAATATTTTCCTGGGAGTTGGCAGCGATGAACCGATCGATCTGCTGATGCGGATTTTTTGTGAACCGGGACGTGACTCCATCATCACAACGCCGCCCACTTACGGCATGTATAAAGTGGCTGCCGATATCAACAATGTGAGTGTAAAAGAGGTGCCGCTAACCGAAAAGTTTCAGCTGAGGACAGACGAAATATTGAGCACCGCTGATGAATCCACAAAGCTGCTGTTTCTCTGCTCGCCCAACAACCCAACGGCAAACGATATGAAGCAAACCGACCTGCTGAAACTGGCTGCAACTTTCCCCGGTATTGTTGTGGTTGATGAGGCCTATGTCGACTTCAGCCGGAGGGAATCGATGGCTCAGCTTGTGCAGCAGTATCCGAACCTGGTGGTTCTGCAAACCTTTTCGAAAGCGTTCGGGCTTGCGGGAATCCGTCTGGGCGTGGCTGTCGCAAGTCCGGATATTATCAATTATATGATGCGTGTTAAGGCACCTTACAACATCAACAAACTGACGGTTGATACTGCCATGAAAGCGTTTGACAATACCGAGCTGTTCAACTTTAACATTGAAAAAATCCAGGAAGAGCGAGCCTATGTGGCCGAACAGCTAATGCACAGCGATGCGGTTGAAAAAGTATATCCCTCTGATGCGAATTTTCTGCTATTTAAAATCCGGGATGCCAAAGAGGTGTATCAGAAACTGGCCGAAAAAGGAGTGATTGTCCGCTACCGGGGAAATGAACCGCTCTGCGAAAACTGTTTGCGCGTTACCATCGGGCTGCCTGATGAGAATGTGCGATTTTTGAGGACGCTGAAGGAAATAATTGAACTAAGTTGAGCCACGGAGGGCACGGAAGAATTTGAATTATAAACTAAATTCGACATATAATTATTGGAATAAAAATGACTTTGTCCAAAAAGGGCGTCATCCCGGACGAAGCGTTAGCGAAGATCCGGGATCTCCAGACGTTGATATGGTCAGGAGATGCCGGATCGGGGTCCGGCATGACTAAATTTATTATGTTATTTCAACCAAGTGTTCTTATGGACAATCAAAGGGCTACTTTTCCAAATACTTATCTCGAACTGACGCAATTATAGTTGAATCCATATGAATGTAACACATTGCCCTCTGTGGTGACTCCTAAAATTATACAACATGAAAATATACATCGAAACATCCGCACTTAAATCCGGTTCAGAAAATCTGCTTCCGGGCGGAGCTTTGTTTGGGCTCAAGTATCTGTCTGAATCCGGTTTTGAACTTTCGTATGATGAATCGGAACTGAACGCGAGCCGGCTCGGACTTTTGAAAAATGAGAAGATTACAAACGCAGGTTTTGAACTTGAAGATGCCGATGGTCTGATCAAAAATGACAACGGTCTTCAGTTTGTAGCTAACGGCAAAGTTATTGAGGAGGCTGAAAACTGGATCAACCTCAGCCGCGCGATACTATTCCCTTCACGGAAAGCAGAAATAAAGAGAACCACAAAAGAGACCGACATATACGTATCCATCAATCTTGACGGAACGGGAAAAAGTAAAGTCAGTACCGGGCTTAACTTTTTTGATCATATGCTCGATCAAATTGCCCGCCACGGACTGATTGATCTTGAACTTACCTGCAAAGGTGATCTGGAGGTGGATGAACACCACACAATTGAAGATACAGCTATTGCCCTTGGAGAAGCTATTCGCAAGGCCATATCTGATAACAAAGCTGGCATTCAGCGATACGGGTTTGTTCTGCCGATGGATGAAGCTCAGGCAACCGTTGCAATTGACCTGTCAGACCGCCCTTTTCTGAAATGGGATGTCGCACTTAAGCGAGAGTACGTAGGTGATTTCCCTAACGAGATGTTAGAACATTTTTATTACACTCTTGCCATGAACGCAAAGGCAACATTGCATGTTAGTGCAAGCGGAAAAAATGAACATCACATCATTGAAGCGGTGTTCAAAGGCTTTGCACGGGCATTACGCTTTGCAGTAAGCCGCAACGAAAGAATTACGGGCATTCTCCCTACAACTAAAGGAACAATTTAAGTGAGAACGCAAAACGCAGAAGATAAAAGTTGCAAGCATTCAGCTGTCAGCTGACAGCAATCAGCATTTTCTTCTTACTTTTGCGTTCTGCGTTCTCTCTCAACCTATGATCGGTATCATCAAATATCAGGCAGGCAACCTCGCTTCTGTATCGAATGCGCTCGACAGACTTGGGGCAAAATATTTCATCTCAGATAAAATCGAGGAACTGGAAAAAGCGGATGGAATTATCTTTCCCGGTGTGGGGCATGCTGCGGCAGCAATGGATGACCTTCGCTCGCGTGATCTTGATGTCTGGCTCAAAAACACAAAAAAACCGGTTCTCGGTATTTGCTTGGGCATGCAGCTGCTTTATGAATCATCGGAAGAGGGAAACTGTGAAACCCTCGGAATTATTCCCGGCCGTCTTAAAAAGTTTGATGCCTCAAAAGCCAAAGTGCCCCATATGGGATGGAATGTGTTTGAGCCGCTGGTTGAACATCATCTCATTAAAGGGATCGGCAACAATCAGTTCCTCTATTATGTGCATGGCTATTACGCACCGGCAAACGACTACACCCTGGCTACATGCAAATACATCAAAGATTTTGCAGCAGTTGTAGCCAAAGACAATTTTATGGGTGTGCAGTTTCATCCCGAAAAATCAGGTCAGGTGGGATCCCATCTATTGCAGAATTTTCTGGATATGGTTAATGGGCGTATGCAAAAGACGGCTGCAAATTAAGTACTTGGACAACAATTTTATCATGAAATTGGGCAAAGTGCCTCCTCTTCCACGCAATGAGATCCTTCGACTCCACTCGTCGCTTCGCTCCTTATTTCGCTCAGGATGACAATTGCGTGTGGGGCAGTGGCGGCGCATTCAACCCATTATTATGCATGGCTTTGTCCTGCGCCGCCCATCATTACCAACAACCCATTTCATCCTGACGCCGGGGCTTTCCCGGCGGAAGGATCTCCTTGCGTTGGAGTAGCCGGAGTTGGTTAAAAAGGTTCGTACTTTAGATTCAACCATCCCCAATCCATCCTTGGATAAGGAGGGGAGCTTTTTACCGAATCCATGATAGATTTTATCCTGATTTCATACTCTTTCCTCACCAACCCATGTTTTTTCGGCGCTCATTGATGAGATCCGTGTATTTCTCTTTCAGTTCGTTTGATAAGAAGCTTTTCGCAACCAGATTATGAAACTCTGATGATTCCTTTTTTACCTTCTCAATAATATTTTTAACTTGCTTAGATGTTAAACCTATAAGAAGGCCAAATTTTGGAAATGATTTTTTTGTGAATTTTCGCTTTTTCCCGCCAACTGTGAGTGCGAGTTCTTCCGGGTCATACTTTTCTGATATAACCAATCTTGTGGATAGCAGATCATATCCTGCCGACAGCTTCCATCCCAGTTCCTGATCTTTTATCAATGAAAAGTTTTTTAAATGCATATCACTGTTGCCGGTTATATAGCAGAATAGCACAAGCTCAAAATAACGTGTCAAATCATAAATTGGATTTTCGGAATACTTTTTTATGATTTTTGCAATCTGTTCATGAGATCCTTTGTACTTGTCTTCAGTCAATCTTTCTGTGAGCTGACACATATCTTCCATTGCATACTTTTGTCCATCACTTCCTCTGTCTATTCGTCTCGTTACATATGATAGCTCACCCGATTTTAAACGAACCAGTCCAAATGGTACCGTCTCAATTCCTGAATATTTTGCAAGCATCATTGTGCAATGTTCATTTTCCGGTAGTTCTTTCCATCGGTTTGATGGTGGTTTTAAAATATACATCCCCCATAAACCAACGATGGTCAGTTTATTTGACTCTTTTACCTGTCTGTCAATTTCAAGTGAAAGCTTTGCCTGAACACCGGGAACAGTCACTTTTTGCCGAACTATATTTTTCGCCAGCTTAGTAAGATCATTAAAACTGTAATCCAACACCGGTGGCCTGTTATTAGCAAAAAGTTCTTTCAGGCACGTATCGTGATATTCATTCCCATTCGAACAAACTTCGGAACAGATCAAACACCTACTCATATCTCCCTCACACTTACATTTCCTATCGTATCATAGCAGCTCACCAACAAAATGCCCATTCTATCTTTAGGATTTACTTTCCATGTTTGCTCAACAACATCTAACAACCAACCTTCGGGTATAAGACCGTCAAAAAATGGAAACAAGACGTTTGATTCATGTGATTGCTTACTAACCGGCAGCGTTAGACTAACCGGAGCTGGATTAGGTTTTGACAAATAATCAATATCATACGCAAAAAGGTACCCTGTTTCTGTTTCCTGAAGTATTCCTGCTTTTTCTGAATCAATAAATATTTCTGCTTTTCTATAACTCATCTCTGTCTGTAATTTTTATTGGGCCAACCTTGTAGCCAAAAAGAACTAGAACCTGATTAACTTTATTTAACTGAAGAGACTCTTTACCTTGTTCAAGATCTCTTATAAATCTAAGTCCGACACCAGCCCGTTCTGCAAGATTTTTTTGGGTCAGTCCAAGCTGCTCTCTTCTTTTTTTCACAAATTCGATTATTTCAGATGTCTCAGATTTCATAATTATACCTTAACGGGTATATTTTTGTTCTTTGTTTATTAATTATACCTTTTCGGGTATAAATTGTCAATATTTTATTTTACTATACCCGTTCGGGACTCTTGTGCATTTTATGGTAATCCATACATCCATGTTTATAAAATAGAATACGTATCTTTAGTCTCTATAAATGTAACCGAAGAAATTGGAATGAAAATTATCCCAGCAATTGACCTGCTCGACGGACAGGTAGTACGCCTTCAAAAAGGTGATTACGCAACAAAAACAATCTACAACCATCTGCCGCTCGATGAAGCTGCAAAATTTAAAGCTGCCGGTTTCAGTCACATCCATGTGGTGGACCTGAACGGGGCAAAAAGCGGTGAATTTCATAATCTGCCTATCATCCAGGAAATCATGAAAACTACCGGACTTTCGGTACAAACCGGCGGCGGTGTTCGTTCACGAAAAGATATCGACCTGCTGCTTGATGCGGGTATCAGTGGAGTAATCTGTTCATCGATGGCAGTAAAAAAAACGGACGAATGGCTGCAGGCAATCAAAGATCATCCGGATAATATGATCCTGGGGCTGGATCTTAAGGACGGCAAAATGGCGTATGGAGGCTGGCTGGAAACTTCAGACAAACCGATTGAAGAATTTCTGAACCCGATGATTGATGCCGGCCTGCAAACAGTGCTGAGTACCGACATTGGCCGGGACGGAATGCTGAACGGACCCAACACAGAAATGTATAATGATTTACAAAAACGGTTTCCATCCCTGAACTGGATCGCATCCGGCGGCGTGGCAAAACTGGACGATCTGATAACACTCAGCAATAACGGGCTCTATGCAGCCGTAGTCGGCAAGGCATACTACGAGGGCAACATCCGGCTTGATGAATTGGCAGCGATGAACCACTGATTTCACTGATTTCACTGAATTCGCTGTCATCAGTGAAATCAGTGGCAACTAAGAAGGATCACGAACAATGCCCATAAATAGGTTTGTGCCGCTTTCTCTTTCATGAATAATAAATACGAACGGCCGGTCTACGATCATTTCCGGGGGCGCGGATGTAAATCCTATTCCTACACTGGTTACTGCTGCAGCTTCGGTACCTTCTTCATCCACACTTATAAATGTTTTATGTTTCACCTCATCGATATACAGGTTGTCAGGAGAGATATCGGCAATTCCGCTAAAATCAGCTTCCCATTCATCAAAAGCGATTTCCATTCCCATCGCCTTCAGGATATCGTTGTATTCTATTTCGTACTCAAATTCGAATTTGGGCAGCTGAACGAGCATGTCGCGTGAATCGACCGTGAGATTGGAACGCCAGTTTTCGAGATTTGGCCGTGTCACTTTCTCTTCCACAAACTCGTTAACCGGCATTTCCGCATCTGAGGGCATTAATACCGACATAGTGGAAAGGCTGTCGCCATAGGGAAGTTCAATCATCTTAACATCCTCCGAAAAGTGAATGGCAAAACGGCCTGTCTGGTGCATCATGTCCACTTCTTTGGTCTCACCGGTTTCAAGATGAAAATCTGCTCTATGAGTATCTTCAGCATCAAACGGCCGCAGCCAGTCGCCTTTAAAATAGAGCGCATTGATCAGGTACATCGCTATATCTTCAGGAATTTCTTCGATAATTTCTTCAATCAATCCTTCCGTATTTTCATACACCCACTCATTGATGATATCAACCGCGGCCGGATCATTGAAATCGAGTCCTTCAATTCGGGCATCGAAAAAATCACGCATCGCTTCCAGAAACTCCTCTTCAACCGGCAGTCCCTCTCTGTACCAGATAGAATTGGTAATTTTGACAGTTACATCCGGATCAACCGTAACGAGCAGATTAATCAATGATTCAAACGCCTCATTAATCTCGTCAAGCTCCATTCCAGAAAGGTAAAGCACCTCTCTCATATCCTCATACGTTTGCCCTTCTGCCCCGTTTAGCGTCATTGCCAGGGCCATGGAGATGCTGAGCGGAGAAATCATCAGATTCTCATATTCGGTTTCCCAGGAAACGGTTTGGCGGAAAATATCATAACTAAAGGATTGATCGGCTTCGATCAGTGATTTTTCCAACACTGTCAGCTCTCTTGGCAGTTCACCCGAAGGACCCTCAGGCCCGGTTATGTTGCTGTCACAAGTGATAAATAGTAGCAATCCTACTAAAAAGACGGCGAAGCTCTGAATAGAATTCATGATCAAATTTTTTAGTTGTTTAATATAACGATTGCCAAATACCGTAAGTATCAGTCCTGCTTACATATATAGTACAGACTAAAACAAGGAGATACCTATTGCCACGCTATTAAAACTTTATCTTTTCAGTAGCATTGTTAAAGTTTGCATAATACCCGGTTTTGGATCTGAATATTATTGCTCAGTTCTTCAGTTTCTCTCAGCATCTGTTTATCTTCATCACCTCAATCATGCTTACAAAACGAATCATACCCTGCCTTGATATTAAAGACGGGCGCACTGTTAAGGGAGTCAATTTTGTTGGCTTGCGGGATGCAGGCGACCCGGTGGAATTGGCGCGCAGGTATACGGATGAGGGAGCCGATGAACTGGTGTTCCTGGATATCACGGCAACAAAGGAAAAACGGCGCACCCTGGTGAATCTGGTGAAAAAGATCGCTGCCGAAATTAACATCCCGTTTACTGTTGGCGGAGGAATCAGAACTGTAGATGAGATTGAGGAAATCCTGAAAGCCGGTGCCGATAAAGTTTCGCTAAACAGTGCAATAGTTAAAGATCAGGAACTGATTACACGTGCCTCAGATGCGTTTGGATCGCAGGCTGTTGTAGCTGCCGTAGATGCCAAGCGAACCGGTGATCACTGGGAAGTGTATATTAAAGGCGGCTCTGAACCCACCGGACTGGATGCCCTTAAATGGATTTTGAAGTGTGAAAAGCTCGGCGCGGGCGAAATACTTTTAACAAGTATGGATCGCGACGGCACCAAATCGGGTTTTGACCTTGAGTTATTGCAAGAAGTAAATAAACACGTTACCATACCCGTAATAGCCAGCGGTGGCGCCGGAACCATAGAGCACTGCTGCGAGGCGATAAAAAAAGGAAATGCCGATGCTGTGCTGGCTGCAAGTATTTTCCATTTCCGGGAAATCGAAATTGAAACATTAAAACAGAAAATGGCCGAAGATGGAATCGAAGTCCGTAGGCTGTACAATAAAGAAACCCAATAAAGATGGCAATCAAAGAAGAAGTAGAGTTTTTATATGATCTGGAACGCTTACTAATTGAAAGAAAAGCAGACAAACCAAAGGGCTCTTACTCAACAAGGCTTTTCAAAAAAGGAATCGATAAAATTGCGCAAAAACTCGGAGAAGAATCGGTTGAGCTGATCATCGCTTCTAAAAACAAAAAAGATTCTGAAGTGATTAATGAATCTGCCGACCTGATCTATCACCTGCTTGTGCTGCTCGTTGAAAGAGATATCCCGCTTGATGATATCATAAAGGAAATGATGCTGAGAAGTAAAAAATAGGTTCAGGCAGTATTTCAGTTTTCAAAATTGCGCTAAGTAACTGCCGGGCAGTCGTATACTTTCCTTATTAAATTGACGGTTCAACTGCGCGATTTATACTTTAATTTTTAAGCCGTTTTTTTATTTACGCATAAATTAAAGAGTTAAAAGCGCTTCCATAAAAAAATTTATTGCATGAGTGGGAATTTATCTGATTATTAGTTGTATCAATTTTCAGAAACCAATCGCTCATCCAACGTGAACAGAACTACTCCTTTTCCGGAAAAATCTTCTTGTGGTGTAGGGTTTATCGCCAGCCGCAAAAATGAATACACACACGATAATCTAAAACAAGCTCTTGATGCTCTTTCATGTGTGGAGCATCGCGGGGCCTGTAATGCCGATCTCATTTCCAGTGATGGAGCTGGTATTATGGCAGATATCCCGTTCGGGATGTTCGGGTACAAGGCCGGAGAAGTTGCCGTAGCTACCATTTTTGCCCCGCATGACAGCCACCGTCGCGGCAAAGCTCTGCGTGTGTTTGAAGACACATTTGGTTTTTATGGGCTCAAGGTGCTGGAATACAGAATTGTACCGGTAGACCCGACCGTGTTAGGAACGCTTGCACGCGAGTCGATGCCATTTATATTGCATGCATTCATTAAAAGGCCCGATCATTGCCGAACCGACAGCTCTTTTGATAGGCTGCTTTACACAGCAAAACAGATGACCAGGACCAAGGAAAAGGAGCATGGCATCGTCAGAGAATTCTTTTTTGCCTCGCTTTCTGCCCGAACTATTGTTTATAAAGCGTTAACCAAGGCTGATGCACTAAGTGATTTTTATCATGATCTGAAAAACCCTGAGTTTAAAACCAGGTTTGCCCTGTTTCACAGAAGGTTTTCTACTAATACGAAAACTTCGTGGGATAAAACACAGCCCTTCCGAATCATCGGCCATAACGGTGAAATCAACACTATAACCGGGAACCGATCCTGGGCAATTTCTCGCGAAAAATATCTGGGAGTTCCCAAAGATGAACTTCTGACGCGTGAGCAAATCAGTGACTCGGGCAGTTTAAATGAGATGGTTGAGTCGCTTACTTACCGGAGCAGTATTCCATTTGTTGAGGATATTCTTGCAATTATGATCCCGCCGGCTTCTGAAAACAACAGTTTCTATAAATTCTGGAGCAGGGCGATGGAACCCTGGGATGGCCCGGCATTTATTTCGTTTTGTGATGGTTCTTCTATAGGAGCACGACTCGATCGTAATGGATTTCGTCCGTGCCGATGGATGATCACCGATGATCATCTTTATGTGAGCTCTGAAGCCGGATCTTTCAAAGCAGCGCCCGAGAAAATTACTTCTAAAGGTTCACTGCAAGCCGGAAACGGAATTAAGATGGATCTGGCTGTCGGCAAAGTGCATCACCGTGATCCGAGCTTTTCGCGTGAAAATTTTGATGCGAAGTTTGAACATCGTCTTGAGCCACTTTCACGGCAGGAAATTTCGGAAGCAGATCAAAGCTTCGGAAACACCAACCTGTTCCGTTATACGCAGGAAGATTTTGACAAACTGCTGATTCCCATGATCACCGATGCCAAAGAACCCATTGGCTCGATGGGTGATACTGCCCGGCCTGCAATGTTTTCTGATCAGCCGAGATCATTCTTCGATTACTTTTACCAAAATTTTGCACAGGTTACAAATCCCCCGCTCGACTATATACGGGAAAAGAATGTAACGGATATGACAATGTATCTTGGAAAACGGCCGAATATCTTTTCTCCAAAAGAGCTGATCCCTCAATCCCCGGGATTTGAGATTGATACACCTCTGCTGTCACTTGGGCAGATGAAAACGCTTCAGCAGTTGAATGACACTGAGTCGCGCATAAAAACTGCCACATTTGAAATGCTTTTTCATCGCGAGCATGGCGAAGTCGGGTTTCGTTCGGCGATCCGAAACATAACCAGAGAAGCTTTGAATGCAATACAAAACGGAGCATCTATCATCATAATTACCGACCGTAATGCAACGTTCAGGCAGCCCCCCATTCCCAGCCTTCTTATGCTGCGCGCACTGGTAAATGCACTGAATGAATCCGGTCAGCGTTTAGATGCTTCTATCGTTGTTGATACCGCCGAGGTAAGAAACACCCATCATCTTGCAGCGCTGATCGGATTTGGAGCAACGGCGGTATGTCCTTATCGCGCAATCGAATTTGCCCGTTTTGATGAGCACAGAAAACTGAGCAAGATAGATGCCGATCAAAAAGAAAATAACCTGATCGAGGCACTGAACAGCGGCTTTTTGAAGATTATGTCGAAATCAGGGATTTCGGTTGCCCGGAGTTATCAAAGCTCCAAACTGTTCACTGCTCTCGGTATCGGTCCTGAAATAAAGGAACTGTTCTTCCCGGGATTGTTCAGTCCGCTGGGTGGAATAAATATAAAAGAGCTGGTTGATCAGATTCTTCATTTCACAAACCTGGCTGAAGAAGCCGGGCCGGATGCTAAACCGGTACGCACATTCCAGTTTAAGGAACATAACCGCGGAACCAATGGGGAGAAACACTCCATGACCAATACCCGGTCTAAAATCATTCATGATATTGTAAGGAACAGCGAGTTTTCACTACAAGACACCGGGTTGTATGAAGAATATCTTAAAAACGGCGAGAATGATTCGCCTGTTAATCCTCGTCATCTGTTCGGTTTCAAAAAGGTTGGCAGTGAAATTTCTCCGGATAAGGTTGAGAATCTCCGTTCAATAACCAGGCGATTCGGGTCGGGAGCCATGAGTTTTGGGGCGATAAGTGCAGAATCGCAGCGGGATATATTCCTTGCAATGAAAGAGATTGGCGGACGAAGTAACAGTGGTGAAGGCGGTGAAAATCCTTACTACTACACTTTGGGTATAACAGCATCTGTAAAACAGGTTGCCAGCGGACGCTTTGGAGTTACCGCAGAATACCTTGTAACAGGTAATGAAATTCAGATTAAAATTGCACAGGGTGCCAAGCCGGGAGAAGGCGGGCAGCTTATGGGAATTAAAGTGAACGAAGATATTGCCCATGCGCGCCATAGTGAACCCGGAGTTGATCTTATCTCCCCGCCGCCACTTCACGATATTTACAGTATCGAAGATCTGAAACAACTCATCTATGAGCTGAAGCAGGTGAATCCCGGTTCAAAAGTAAATGTGAAACTGGTTTCCGGTGAAAATATCGGAACCATTGCCGTGGGAGTCGCAAAAGCGGGAGCTGACGTGATTCATATTTCAGGCGGCGATGGCGGCACGGGTGCTGCTACTTTAACTTCAATGAAGCATGCAGGCTTGCCCTGGGAAATTGGCTTGCTGGAAGTTCACCGCACACTATGCGAACATGGCTTACGGGAATTTGTTGAGCTAAGGACCGACGGCGGCCTTCATACCGGTGCCGACATCGTGAGTGCGGCAATACTTGGCGCTGAAGGGTTTGATTTCGGCAAGCTGCTGCTGGTTGCCGAAGGCTGTGTAATGGCCCGTATTTGTGAAAAAAATACCTGCCCGACCGGAATCGCAACACACGATCCTAAATTTAAAGCCAAGTACAAAGGCCACAAAGATCACGTAGTACGCATGCTTGATATACTGGCTGAAGATGTTCGCCGCGAACTTGCAAAAATCGGAGCTTCTTCAATTGAAGAAATAATCGGGCGAATTGATCTGCTCACAATAAAAGAGAAACATATTGAGCTGATTGATGAACGCAATATTGATATAGGCTGGTTTAAAGGCGAACCACTGAATCAAATAAACAGGCAGGCTAATCCATTCGGTGAAAATGTAAGCGATCTGAATAAACTGCTCATCGAAAAGTGCAACTCTGCTGTTGATAAAGAAGGTGAGATATCCCTTTCATCAGCTATCACAACAGAAGACAGAGCCGCTATGGCAACACTTAGCGGTTTAATTGCCCAAAAAGTTTCAGCCAAACGGCATGCGGAGATTCAAAAGAAAGGAAAAGCCGAAAGCGATCACCGGTTTAACGGAACTTTGAATCTTGAGTTCACCGGAAGTGCCGGACAGGGTTTTGGTGTATTTTTGACAGACGGATTCAATGTAAACCTGCGGGGAGAAGCCAACGACTCTGTATGTAAAAGTATGTCGGGCGGTACAGCTGTAATAAATCCGCCGAAAGGTGTTACTTTTGATCCCACCGAAAATGCCATTATCGGTAACTGTGCACTTTACGGTGCAACCGGCGGCCGGCTTTTTGTTCACGGTTTTGCCGGCGACCGTTTTGCCGTTCGAAACAGCGGCGCCGTTGCTGTAGCAGAAGGCGCCGGTTTACATGCCTGCGAATATATGACCAACGGAGTTGTTGCCATACTTGGTGCGGTATCCAAGAATATAGGTGCAGGTATGACGGGCGGAACACTTTATCTGCGTGAAGATCAGGCGCATCAAATTAACACTGATTATGTTGTTTCTGCGCCTTTGGATAAAGCTTCCAAATTAGAACTTGAAGCACTGTTAAAAGAGCATCTCAGCAAAACCGGAAGTAATAAAGCAGCTGCATATCTGAAAAACTGGGATAAAAACTGTTCTCAATTTGTCAGGATAGTACCTAAAGGATTTATTAAGTTTCAGGAATCAGAGGAAAACAAAGAAGAAGCAGCAGTTTAATAGATATGAGTCTTGAGTCTTGAGAAGTGAGGATAAAACTCTCGACTCAAGACTCAGGACTCAGGACTCAGGACTATAAAGATTTCAAACTTGGAAACTACATTTCTCAAAACTCCTGATCAGCTTTCTATTGCCGCAAAAAGGCTGGACGGCAACTCCCCCACCATTATGTTTATGCCCGGCTTTTTCTCGAACATGGAAGGGACAAAAGCCACGTACCTGGAAAAGCTGTGCCGGAACTTAAACCAGGCCTATGTCAGGTTTGATTATCGCGGGCACGGGCAATCAGACGGCAGGTTTGAGGATGGCACATTCACCGACTGGTTAAACGATACACTTTTGGTGCTCGACGAACTGACCGACGCCCCGGTGGTTGCAGTTGGTTCCTCGATGGGCGGATGGATTGCCCTGTTGACTGCACTAAAACGGCCACAAAAAATTCGGGGCCTGGTTGGCATCGCATCCTCTCCCGATTTTACCGAGGATATCTGGCACCGGCGAATGAGCGATGAACAGCGGGAGTTGATGAACAGGCAGGGTTTTATCGAACAACCCAGTGATTACCAGGAGGAGCCTGTAATCATCACCAAAAAGCTTCTTGAAAGTGGCAATGACCACCTTCTGCTGCATAAAAATTCCATCAAGCTGGATATTCCTGTGGCCCTTATTCACGGAAAAAAAGATGCGGATGTGCCCTGGCAGAAATCGGAACAACTGCACCGGCTCATCGGAGAAGAAAGCTCTGAGCTTATTTTGATCCCTGATGGTGAACACCGGCTTTCAAGAGAAAAAGATCTTAAGCTGATTGGTGAAACAGTTAAGAACATTTCAAAAAAAGTTCAGGCTTAATAAATCTTTTCCAACTGTTTGATGCTCATAAAAAGGCTTGAGTCTTGAGAAGCCAAGGAAAACCCTCACGACTCAAGACTCAAATCTCACGACTATCAAAGACTATCAAGGCGCCGGATACACATAATGTGCTTCGAAACTCAGAGGTATACCTAGCCACCAGTAAATCAGCAGGAAGATTGTCCAGGTAACACCGAAGATAATTGAGTAAGGAAGCATCATCGAGATAAGCGTACCAATTCCTGTATTTTTAACATAGCGCTGGCAGAATACTACTACAAGCGGGAAATATGGCAGCAACGGTGTAATAATGTTAGACACCGAATCACCCACACGATAAGCGGCCTGGGTAAGGTCAGGAGAAATACCAAGCTGCATCAGCATCGGCACGAAAATCGGGGCGATGAGCGCCCATTTCGCAGATGCAGAACCCACGAGCAGGTTCACGAATGCACTCAGAATAATAATTCCAACAATGGTTACCTGTCCCGGCAAAGCAAGTGCTTCAAGGAAATTCGCTCCTTTCAGCGCCACTAAAAGACCGATGTTTGACTCTCCAAATGCATCAATAAAAAGCGCACAGAAAAAGGCCATCACGATGTAATACCCCATGCTTTCCATCGATTTGGTCATATTGTTGATCATATCTTTGGAGCTTTCGTATTTCCCGGAAGCATATCCATACACCACACCCGGAATAAGAAGCAGTACGAAGATCAGCGGAACAATCGCCTGCATCAAAGGTGCCTGAAACGATACCAGTGACTGTACTTCAGGATCAACCATGTCAGGTCCTCTTAATGATGATCCTTCAGGAATTGCCCATAAAATTAAACCCACAATACCAAGCATCATCGCGCCAAAACCCCACCAGAATGCGCGGCTTTCTTTTGGAGTAACAGTTTCCATCTGCGGCATTTCATCTTCATCACCATCTACTTCAATTCCGGTAAGGCGAGGTTCAACAATCTTATCAGTCACATACCAGCCAACGGCTACAATCAGTAAACAGGAAGCGGATGTAAAGTACCAGTTATTGATCGGATTCAGTGATATATCAGGATCGAGAATCCGGGCGGCTTCAAGGGTAAAACTCATCAATAGCGGATCGATAGCCGACGGTATGAAGTTAGCGGAAAATCCACCGCTAACCCCGGCAAAGGCCGCAGCAATACCTGCCAGCGGATGCCGGCCGGCGGCATAGAAAATGACACCTCCAAGCGGTATTACGAGTACATATCCGGCATCTGCAGCGGTATGACTAACAATTGCAATAAAAATCAACATCGGGGTAAGCAGAGAGGCAGGGGTAAAACCAAGCAGTTTTTTCAGTCCGGCATCAATCCAGCCCGAATGTTCTGCTACACCCACGCCAAGCATCGCAACAAGCACAATTCCAAGCGGTGCAAACAACACAAAAGTGTTTACCATATTTGCAAGAAATTGAGCCAGACTTTCACCGGTCAGTTGATTTTGTACCAACAGTTTTTCACCGGTTCGCGGATCAATTTCACCAAAATCGAAAGGTGATAATGCTGCCGACAATACCCATACAAGTACGAGCAGCCAAAAGAAAAGCATGGCGGGATCCGGCAATTTATTTCCGGTTGTTTCAATTACGTTCAGAAATTTATCAAACAACGTACCGCGTCCCTCCGACTCCGGCATTTCATTTTCCTGTTCAGGTTCTTTTTTTTCTTCTTCAGCCACGTATCAAAATTATGATTTCCGTTTCAGTTTGATCAGAGACAGATGGAAAATAAGAGATTCAGCAGATGATGCAACATTTTTTGGGCAATAATTTTGTCGCAATAAAATTGAACGTAATTCAATCGTTACTGTTTTGTTAAAAAGTTTACACAGAGCTTTTTTATCTATGGATTACAAACGTTATCCTGACAAACATTTTTTTCGTAGTAAACTTTAAGCAGTTAACAATGAATCTTAAAATTATACACAATGGATAAAACCTACTATAACCCTGATGATCTCAAAAAATTTGGCGATGTTGGCGAATTTCAAAAAGAACTTGCTGATAAATTTTTCGATTACTACGGAACCGTGTTTGCCGACAGTGCACTTTCGGCCCGTGAAAAATCCCTGATTGCCCTGGCCGTTTCACACGCGGTTCAGTGCCCCTATTGTATTGATGCCTACACCGAAGAGAGCCTTGAGAAAGGTTATTCGGAAGAACAGATGATGGAAGCAGTACATGTGGCAGCAGCCATTCGCGGAGGAGCGTCGCTTGTTCATGGAGTTCAAATGATGAATAAAGTGGATAAGCTTAGCATGTAAAATCTAAGCCATACAAACAATTTTTCACTTTTCACTTTTCACTTTTCACTTTTCACTTTT
>SLAU01000061.1 GCA_007126675.1 Balneolaceae bacterium | reverse complement strand
TACGATCAGATCATGTTTGGAACTATTGACCAAGCTTACAACATGGGTGCAGCGGCAGTAGGAGCTACCATCTATTTTGGTTCTGAAGAATCGAACAGACAGATTGTGGAAGTAGCCCGGGCATTTGATTATGCTCATGAATTGGGAATGGCTACCGTGTTATGGTGCTACACCCGAAACAATGCTTTTAAAGTTGGCGATACAGACTATCATTCCTCAGCTGATTTAACCGGTCAGGCAAATCACCTTGGTGTTACAATTTCTGCAGATATTGTTAAACAAAAACTGCCGGTCAATAATGGTGGTTACAAGGCTCTGAACACCGGTGCCTCATCATACGGAAAGCTTGATGAAAGAATTTACTCAGAGCTTACATCCGACAATCCGATTGATCTGACACGTTACCAGGTAGCGAATGGTTACATGGGACGTGCCGGGCTTATCAATTCTGGTGGTGCATCAGGATCAGATGACTTTTCAGAAGCAGTAACAACCGCCGTTATAAATAAACGCGCAGGTGGTATGGGGCTCATCAGCGGTCGAAAAGCATTTCAAAGGCCAATGGACGAGGGTGTCAAACTGCTCAATTATATTCAGGATGTTTATCTGAATGATGACGTAACAATTGCTTAATTTCAGAGAGCCCTGTAAATCTTTACAGGGCTCTTTTTTCTCAATCGGGAGAGAAAAACCTGTACGAAATATCTTGTTAGCAGATTCAATACTTAGTTTTTGTCTGATATAAATAAAAATAAAAGAGCTGATGGCAAAAGCCTGATTTCATTCAGATATCTGGCAATTTCGATTGCACTGAGTACAATCAGCCTTGGGATCGTTATTTACCTTACCTATACACCCGATTCACTTCATTACCTGCGACCAAAGCGTCTTCCGGGAATTTTTATAGCTCTTGCAGTTGTATTCCTGAAAATCTATTTCTCAGCGGCAAAAATCAGAATTCTGGCTGATAAAACCATCAGCTGGATGGCTTCCATCCGGATTACCCTTGCATGGGATTTTGCATCTGCAATAACACCATCCACTATTGGAGGGGCGCCCGTAGCCACCTATGCAATGGTTCGTGAAGGAATTAAGCTCGGAAAATCATCTGCTATTGTTCTTTATGGTGTGATGCTGGATCAATTTTGGTATGCCATTGCAGTGCCTATCTTATTGATTTCAGGAATCTACTTTGAAGTGATTCCGCCCGAAATAGGGATGGTGGGTGCAGCTACGATGATGGTGATTTATGCAGGTTTATTGATATACGGCGGTATGCTTGCCTACGGCCTTTTGATCAATCCGGTAGCACTGAAAAAAGTAATCAGAGCTGTTTTTAAACTTCCCTTTTTGCGCAGATACTCCCAAAAAGTAAATGAAGAGGCCGAAAATCTTGAAAAATATTCCTATGAACTGCGCCGGAAACCGGCCGGATTTGTACTGAAAGCATTCTTCTTTTCAACAATGAGCTGGTTATGCCGGGTTGCACTGCCGGTTATTGTAATACTGAGCTTATTGCCGGCGAATGAAATTCTGCTTGTTCTGAGAAGCCTTGCGATGAACCTGGCTTTTCTGATTATTCCTACACCGGGTGGATCAGGCGGTGTGGAGGGATTATTTGCCGTTTTCCTTGGGCCGCTTATCGATCGAACCATATTTATTGGTCTGGCAGTTTTTGTATGGAGAGTAATTACCTATTATGTGAGCATCGGTCTTGGTATTATGGCAACGGTCTGGTACGTGAATGACCAAGTATCAGGCGATCCTTTGGAGACAAAAGAAAAAGTGAAAAGTGGCTAAGAACAAAATTCAGTTTCAGTGTAACAATTGTGGGTATGACTCTCCGAAATGGATGGGTTCATGTCCGTCGTGCAATGAATGGCATACATTTGAAGAAGTTGAACAGAAAAAGCAGAGCAGCAAAAAGCATAAAGTTGATATCAGTGACGGAGATTCAGTTAAACCTCTGCAGCTTTCCGAAATATCACACCGCGCTGAGGACCGGGTTTCTACCGGATTGCAGGAGTTCGACAGAGTTTTGGGCGGAGGTTTGGTAAAAGGCTCTTTTCTGCTTTTGGGAGGAGATCCGGGAATCGGGAAAAGCACACTGATGCTGCAACTCGCAAAAAGTTCGCCGGACAAAACGATTTTATATGTTGCCGGTGAGGAGTCGCCATCTCAAATCAAACAGAGGGCTTCGCGGATTGGGTTAAAAGGTGAGAAGTTCCTGGTTTATGCAAATTCCGATATTGAACAGGTAATCAGCCATGCCAAAAAGCTGAAGCCGGATCTGCTTGTGATCGATTCTATTCAAACTGCATACAGTACAAATTTGACAAGTTTACCGGGATCCATACAGCAGGTGCGTGAATGTTCAGCCATGCTGCAGCAGGTGGCAAAGAAGGAGGAGATCACTACTCTGATGATCGGTCATGTTACCAAAGACGGTGAAATTGCCGGGCCAAAAATGCTTGAGCATATGGTGGATACAGTGATCCATTTTGAAGGAGATCAGCGGCAGTTATACCGGATATTGCGGGGTATAAAAAACCGGTTTGGCCCGGCGCAGGAAGTAGGTGTATTTGAAATGAAGAATGGCGGTTTATTCGAAGTACCCAATCCGTCCGAACTGTTTTTATCGGAAACCTCCGATAATGTAAGCGGCAACTGTATAACGTGTATCATGGAGGGTTCACGCCCCATTTTAATTGAAGTTCAGGCACTTGTTGCGCCCGGAGCGTACAGCACACCACAGCGCACTGCAAATGGTTTTGATCAAAAAAGACTGTCGATGCTTATTGCTGTTCTGGAAAAAAGGGGAGGGATTTCTTTGGCCGGGCAGGATGTATATCTGAACATTGCAGGCGGTTTAAAAATATCAGACCCATCGGCAGACCTTGCAATTATTGCAGCTTTGCAGTCAAGCATAAAGGATATACCTGTAAAGTCAGGAAATATCTACTTTGGTGAAGTGGGACTTGGAGGTGAGTTGAGGCGCATACCGTTTGTGGATATGCGAATCAGGGAAGCAGAAAAGATGGGCGTCAAAAAAGCGGTGATTCCGTCAGGTAAAACCCTAAACGGTACAAAATTAAATGTAGAAAGCTGCGATCATATATCGCAGCTGAAAATCTGACCGTTTAGTAGTTTTCTCTCCTTCGGCGTCGCTCTTCACGTACGCTTTTCTTCATCGCTTCTCGCCGTTCCTCTGATGGCTTTGTGTATTGCTGACGTTCTTTATATTCATTCAGAAGACGCGAGCGTGTAACCATCTTTTTGAAACGGTTGATAGCACGATCAATGCTTTCGTTATCTTTTACGTTAACTCCGATCATATTTAAGTAAAATGTTTTTAATTACTGAATTGTTTACAGACTCCAAATATATGAAGAACTTTTTCAAAATAATAGTGTCGATACAATAAAATAACGCTCATACTGCTTAATTCATTCAAAAGATTCTGATCATACATCTGACCAAATGCTTCAAAATTACCTTAACACTTTAAAAACACTTTTATCATCTCCGCGCGAAGTTGTGGATTCATTTCTTTCAGAAGAAAAATCAAAGTATACCCATCCATTTTTATTTACTGCTATTGGGGTGATTCTTCTTGTGATACTGAACACGTTATTGGTGGATTTTACGATTGTACCTGAACCACTGGATATTGGTGATGATGTGGACGCGGAACATCTTCACCAAATGAGTGAGTGGATGCAGATCTCTGCTGTTCTTATGGCCACACAATTTTTGCCGCTGATGTTATTGCTGCTGCTGGTGCCGATGCTTTCCCTGGCAGGTCTCTTTTTCCTGAAAGAAAAGGTCACCGGATTTTATAACAATCTGATTTTGAATAGCTATGCAGTAGGTGCATCAATGATTTCATTAATCATTATGATTCCGATATGGAATTTTTCCGGTATTCCATTAACCGACCCATCCGTAAATGTTACCATGCCTGCAGTTCTTTATTCTGTGATCATGCTTTGGATTTATCAAAATTACCTGATGCCGGATAGTTTTATGGACTGGATCAGGTTACTCTCTTCTTATCTGACGGGATTCGTCCTGTTTGTGTTTATGAATAATTTCATCGCAGGTGTTGTGGGATATGTCATTTTTGTGATATTGCGAATTATTGAACTGGCCGGACAAGCTTAAATAATCTGAACTTTCCCAGGAAATCCCTTATGGTCGTCATCCCGGACGCAGCGTTAGCGAATACCCAACTACGCCAAAGGCTACGATGGGCAGGTCCGGGATCTCCAGCTGTTGATATAGGCAGGGGATACCGGATTGGGGTCCGGCATGACAAGAATAATATTAAGAAACTCTTCACAGCGCTGCTTTTTTAAAACAACCTCATTTTACTTTTCACCAAATCACTGACATTAACTCAACTTCAAGTGAATTACTGTTCAAACCCTGTTCAGTAAAAAATTTTTGGGAAGCGTATACCCAAGTGCGCCAATTCCAAAAAGTGCGTAATCATAACGTGCGGGATCGTCAGCATCCAGAACTCTGAGTGTTTCAGTAAGCTCCACAACAGATTTCCAGTCATCGGTTCGCCTTGATAATAATCCGTACCGGCGGGCCTGCCGTGCTACGTGTACATCAAAAGGGATATAAAGCTCGGAAGAATCCATAAAGCTCCAGATGCCGGTATCTACCGGACTATTTTTTCGGCAGCACCATCGCAAAAACATATAGATACGTTTTGCAGCACTTCCGTTTTCCGGATTTGAGAGATGCTTTTTTGTTCGTTCTGCAAAATCGGGATGCC
>SLAU01000007.1 GCA_007126675.1 Balneolaceae bacterium | reverse complement strand
GTAAAAATGGATGATGAGAATACGGAAATTCGTATACATGTAGAAAACCCTGATGGAATTGAAAAGGGAACAGTAGCCGGAACCATTGATGGTAAGCCACTTGAGACGACAGAAGAAGGCGTGCAGATCCCAATCCTAAAAGACGGAAAGGT
This sequence comes from Balneolaceae bacterium, assembly GCA_007126675.1. Classification (GTDB taxonomy): domain Bacteria; phylum Bacteroidota; class Rhodothermia; order Balneolales; family Balneolaceae; genus SLAU01. Next base: position 4,639 of record SLAU01000007.1, on the reverse strand, counting down.
TCATCAGGTCAACCTGGTTATTCAGAAGAGCAATGAGCTGTGATGGGCATTCAAAATTCTTCTTAGAAAGGTTGTAGGGGTAATCCCCACAAAAATAATCGTGAGTAGATTACCCGCTGTTGCGTCAGCGTTTACAGCTTATTCGTGCTCCTCCCATTATCTTTTACCACGCGATAGGTTCTATGTTTTAATACGCAATACGTTCTCCTCAAAAACCTCCAAAAATTAAAAAGATGAGTGATAGAAAAGAGATCCGGGAAGTTGCAGTCTATGTATTAGAATCCGATTTGTTGATGAGACAGATTCTGTGCAGTATGCTAAGGAAAGAGACAGGTATTTGTTTGAACTGCTTAAAAAGTTTTGATGACTTTGAAACCGTTTTTGAATCATTAAAAGAAAATCAGCCACATCTGCTAATGCTTGGTGTAGATGAAATGGATTCACCTGAAATGAAATTTTTCTATCATGTTAGGCAGGAACTACCTGATATTCATATAGTTTTGCTTACACCGCTTACCAGAGAAGGTGCTTACATTGCCCTTGAAGGATTAAAAAAGGGCGCCGTTGATTATGTAACAAAACCTGACAAAAGGAATGGGTTGATTCTTGCAAGCAACCACTTCCACAAGAGAGTGCTTCCTGTAGTGAAGGCTGTACCACGCCTGAACAGGATACGTAAGGCCAGCGAAAAAAAAGTAAGTGATGATCGAAAAATAACCGAAAGTCTTACAATGGCTCATCAAAGAATGATACCAAACGGAATCGATTTGATTGTGATCGGAAGTTGTTTGGGAGGGGTTACTTCACTCTATAAAATTATTGCCGGCCTGCCCGAAAAACTGCCGGCACCCGTTGTGATTGTGCAGCACATGCCTAAGATTTACACAGAAGTTCTTGCTGAGGAACTAGATGAAACCACTTTGCTGAATGTACGCGAAGCTAAACAAAACAGCGTTCTAATACCGGGTCAGATATATGTGGCACCTGGAGGGTATCATTCTGTGATAAAAAGCAATGGAGAACGCAAAAAGATTGTACTGCACAGAGGACCGCGTGAGCATAAATGCAGGCCCTCGATCGATGTACTTTTGAGATCCGCCCTGCAGAATTATGATTCACGGGTGCTATCGGTATTTCTCTCCGGTGGCGGGGCAGACGGCATCCAGGGTGCTTCACTGGTACTGGCTAAAGGAGGTAAGGTATTGCTCGAAAGTAAAGAAAGCTCTTTGCTCTGGGACTTGAACGAGAAGATTTATGGTCTAAGACCGGGTATCAAGTCAGTACCGGCGGAAAGACTGGCTTCTGAAATACTAAAACAGTTACATCCGGAAAACCTGAAAAAAGGTTTGCCCGGTATTCCCGGCGAGGCCGCAAAAGACGATTGGATGGTCAGAACATTAGGTGATTAAAGGCTTCCTCGTCGATACAGTTCATTGAAATAGGATAGTAAAGCCGCAGCGGTGGTGTCTGTTTCAAGAATACTTTAGATTTCATCGTCTCAGCGGTTAACAAAAAATGAGGAGGAAATTGCCATGATTAAACGAATATTGGTTGCACTTGACCCCGATGCAGATACACCTGTCGCTACACGATTTGCAATCCGTTTGGCAAAGAAATTTGATGCAAGTCTCACCGGGCTTGCCGTTGTTGATATGTCAAACATTCATTCTGTAATTAGCGTAGGAGGATATGGTACAGAAATTTCCGGCAAGCAAATATGGTCCGAAATGGCTGATGATACCCGGCAGGTTGCTGCTAAGTTATTATCTGACTTTAAGAGTGCCGTAGAAAAAGCCGGTGTCCGGCATCGCGATATCAAGAAAGAAGGTGCTTCCTATGAAATCATCATCGAGGAGATGAAATATCATGACTTACTAATTGTAGGGCGTGATTCCCACTTTTTCTACAATCAGCCCGAAAAAGATACCCAGACACTTGCAAAGGTGGTAAAAGGCGGAGATGCACCCACACTGGTAGTAACTGATGAGTACCGCGATGTGGAGCACATTATGATTGCATTTGATGGAAGTAGTCCTGCCGCCAGAACCCTGAAGGGTTTTGTGCACCTGCTGCCTTATGGCAAAGACATTGATATTGAGCTGTTAAATATTGCCGGCGGCGATTCCATGGAAGAGATGGATAAAGCTGGTACAATTCTGAAACAGGCAGAAAGTTACCTGAAGGAGCATAATTTCAGCTATATAACCAAAGTAATCCTGCCTAAAGGAAGTCCCGGTGAGCGAATCCTTGAACGCCAAATGGAGAAAAAACCCGACCTTGTACTTCTGGGCGCGCATTCCGTTTCGGCACTGAAGCGCACTACATTCGGGTCAACTACACATTATATGATTACATCAAGCCAGGGTGCACTTTTCCTGAGCCCGTAATTGGACAGATGAATGCTGAACAGTGAAATAAATCTTAATCTCGTCTAGTTGCCTGTCCTCCGTAACTATCCTCGTCCCGCGGGCTCTGCCCCGGGACGCAGCCCAGCAGCTCCGCTGCAACTGAGACGAAGCGGAGCTTCTGTCTTGCGTTTCTCAGCAGAGCTGTAGAACGAGGGTTGGGAAGTAGCAAGGACGGATTCATCTAACTCGTACCGGTTATTATGTCTCTTCTCATCTCGTATTGGGGCTCTGCCCCGATACGCATATCTGCAGCTCCGCTGCGATTGAAACGAAGCGGAGCTTCTGAGTTTTTGTTCCACAGCAGAGCAGTGGAACGAGATAAGAATGTGATTCTCCATGATCTTCCGTTGCAGCAGCTATGTTAAACTCAAAGATTGCCAGTTCAAATGTAAAAAATCCTTGCTTTTCATTACTTTGCTTTAGCAATTCCGGCATGTTATTATCTTATTCCGCATACATTTAAACGGTCATACAACTTTTACCTATGAAGAAATTATTGATTACCCTGCTCACCCTGTTTTTCACCTCCTGCCAATTTTATGAAACGGCTGATTATATCATCACCGCCGATAGCATCTGGACCGGCAACGAAGATCAGCCGTTTGTGGAAGCGGTGGCTGTAAAAGGTGAACATATTATGGCGGCCGGTTCAATCGATGAAATCAGAAATTATCGGGGTGATCAAACCAATTATATTCATGCTGGCGAGGGGCTGGTGGTACCCGGATTTATCGACAACCATACCCACTTTAACCGTGCGGGTGAACTGCTGATGGGAATCAACCTGCTGGATGTATCCGATTCGGAAGCACTGCGCGAACGTGTGACCGAAACACGCGATCGCCTGCCCGAAGGTATGTGGATGACCGGAGGTATGTGGGGTGCATACGAACAGTGGGAAATGGGTGCTGCGGGAAGCAATGGAGATGAGAGAGAAACATGGATGCCACACCGCAACGATATTGATGAACTTACACCTGATACACCTGTATTTCTGAACAGATGGGACAGCGAACTTTTCCTGGTGAACAGTTTTGTGATTGAACAGGAAGAGATTACCTGTAACTGGGCAGGTGTGATTTGTGAGGATGGTGAACTGACCGGGCTTTTAGAACCGGAAGCGGCCGAACGAATTCGTGACCGTGTACCCGAACGAACGATGGAACACCGCCTTGCCGAAGCGCGCCTCGCACTCGAACGCCTGGCCGAAAACGGAGTAACCGGAATCCATGACATCACCGGTGCGGATCAGATGCGTGTTTTCCAGGAACTGTACAGGCTCGGAGAACTTACAACCCGGATTTATGCACGTCCCACGCTGGATAAATGGGAGGAACTTGCAGAGATCGGGATTCAGCACGGATTTGGCGATGAATGGCTGCAAATCGGCGGTCTGAAAGGATTTGTAGATGGCATCATGGGGAATTCTACCGCTCGATTCTATGAACCCTACCTCACCACCGCTGAGCGTGGTAACTGGCGGCAGATGATGTATCCGCCCGGAAATATGCAGCAACTCATCACTGAAGCCGATGCACATGGCCTCTGGCCTCAGGTACATGCAATTGGCGACCAGGCGGTAGATTCATTGATCACTATGTTCCGAAATACGATTGAAGAAAACGGGGAACGCGACCGCCGGTTCAGGATGATCCACACCCAGGTACTGCGCGATGGCAGCGTGGCTGATGATCTCGCCGAACTTGGCATTATCGCCGAAATGCAGCCTTACCATGCCATCGACGATATGCGCTGGATGGAAGAGCGAATTGGAGAACGATCGCGCTGGGCATACGCGTTCAAGACATTGAACGAAGCAGGAGTGATGCTCTCCTTTGGCAGCGACTGGCCCGGTACAAATGCGTCGTGGTACCCATCAAGTGCCGTGCAGGGAATTTACGCCGCGGTAACCCGCCAAACGTTGGATGGTCAGCCTGAGGGCGGCTGGTTCCCCGAGGAGCGGATTGATGTGGAAACGGCACTGCGGGCCTATACGGTTAACAACGCATGGGCTGCCGGCGAAGAGGAGATCAAAGGAACCCTTGAGCCGGGCAAACTGGCAGATATTGTTGTGCTATCAGACAACCTGTTTACGGTTGATCTGTCCGAAATCAAAGATATCGATGTTGTGGTTACGATGATTGGAGGAGAGGTGGTTTACAGGAGGGAGTGACGCTGCTACTAAATCTTATACTTCTTCATCTTTGAATAGAGCAGCCTGCGGTTGATAT
>SLAU01000313.1 GCA_007126675.1 Balneolaceae bacterium | reverse complement strand
CCGCTGTTACCATCCTGGCCCTGTTGATTGCGGTGCCGGTAGGTGTTTTAAGTGCGGTACTGATCTCCGAAATACTGCCGTCGCGATACCGGGTTTTTGTAAAGTCATCACTCGAGCTGCTTGCGGGAATTCCCTCCATTATCTACGGGTTGATTGGCGTGGCGGTGCTGAGTGTCTGGCTTGGAAACCTTCTTGATCTTTCCACAGGCAGAACCGTCCTGGCCGGAGGTATCATTCTTGCCATCATGATTCTGCCAATCATCATCACACTTACAGAGGATGCCCTGCATAACGTTCCGTCGCACTACCGCGAAGCGGCCACAGGGCTTGGGCTCTATAAACACGAGGTGATTACAGGTACCCTTCTGCCGATAGCAAAACCCGATATTCTCGGCGGCATACTTCTTGGACTGGGACGTGCCATGGGCGAAACAATGGCCATGATGCTGGTGATCGGCAGCATCGACCGTATCCCCGATCCTTTTTATAATATCCTGGTGCCGGGACAAACCATCACCTCCAAACTGGGGCGAGAAATCACAGAGTCGGCTTTTGGATCAGTCCATTTTAACTCCATGATCTTTATGGGGCTCCTGCTGATGGTTGCCGTGTTTGTGATCACATTTGCAGCCCAGCGTATCATCAAACCGGGAGGACGGCTGTATGAGTAGAAAACTGAAAAACCGGATGTTTCTGGTCTTCTGCTGGAGCTCATTGGGCTTCAGTGCTTTTGTACTGCTGTTACTGATATCCACCATTATCTGGAACGGGTTTCAGTCGGTTAGCCTGGAATTTATTACTCAGCCTGCTGCGCGTTTTGGTGCAGAAGGTGGAGTTTTATACCAAATTTTCGGGAGTTTGCTGCTGGTAGTTACGGCTGCCGTGCTGGCGTTTCCACTAGCACTGGGTACAGCTATTTACAAAAGCGAATATCTAAAAAATAAACGGATTCAGCGCCTGAGTGACATCCTGATCTACGGCCTGAACGGGATTCCATCCGTTATGTTCGGCATCTTCGGACTTATTCTATTTGTGAATGTTCTGAATACCGGAATCTCCTGGTTTGTAGGGTCCATCATTCTTGGAATCATGATATTGCCCACCCTGGTGTTAACGGCCTACCAGTCGATTAACAGTATCCCGCAGCACTACCGGGAGAGCGGGCTGGCACTCGGAATGAACAAATGGCAGGTGAATACGCAAGTTTTGATTCCGATGGGTATCCATGGTGCGCTTACCGGCTTGTTATTAGGACTGGCCCGGGCTATCGGCGAAACAGCACCGATCATGTTTATTGCCACGGCATTTTCGGGAGCCGGAATTCCCGGTTCATTGCTCGAACCGGTGGCCACACTGCCCACGCATATCCTGGCGCTGGCCCAGCAGGCTACAGATTCCGCCGCATTGCAAAATGCATGGGGAGCAAGCCTGGTGTTAATCGCGCTGGTTGGCATGTTCAGCGTATCCGCTCTTTATTTCAGAATCCGTTACAAAACGTCCGTAATTCGATGAATAAAACTGCATCAAACTTAAAAATTTACCCGCAGAACCGACCGGGTCCCAACTGCTTTCGGGTGAAGAATTTCTCCGTCCGGATCAGTAATACCCTGATTCTCAAGAAGCTGAACCTGAGCATTGAGCGCAACATGATTCACTGTATTATGGGCCCATCGGGTGCAGGGAAGTCCACGCTGATTCGCTGTTTTAACCGTATCAGCGATGAAACGGATCAACTTTCTACGGATGGTAAGATCTTTTATAAAGGTCAAAATATATTTGGCCGGTCGCAGGACACCAGTGAATTGCGGAGAAATGTGGGAATGGTTTTCCAGAAACCGGCCGTATTTCCCAAATCGATCCGGGAAAATGTGCTGATGGGCGTTCAGTATCATAAAAAATTAAACCGGGTTGAAAAACTGCAACTGGCTGAGGAGAAGCTGAAAGCCGTTTCACTGTGGAACGAGGTATCTCACCGACTCGACGAACCCGCCCGCTCCCTTTCGGCCGGACAGCAACAGCGCCTCTGCCTGGCAAGAACTCTTGCAGTTGAGCCGGATGTGATTCTTCTGGATGAACCCACTTCTGCACTCGATCCCGTTTCTGCAAGGGAAGTTGAAAACCTGATGCTGAGGCTGAAAAATGACTATACAATCGTGTTTGTAACACACAACATTCAGCAAGCCTATCGCATTGCCGACCACGTAACCTTTATGTGTGAAGGAAAAATTATCGAGTCCGGAACCAAGGATCAGATCTTCAGCCGCCCCAACCATCAACAGACAAAAAATTATCTGAACGAAGATTTTTGTGACTGCTGACACTGAAATCGAACAACTGCCATAAACCACTAATCTTTAAAAACCCTCATGAACAATCCACTCCATTTTTTTACTGAACTGATGAAACGCCCGGCTTTTGAGATCATATGGGTCGCTTACATGATGATCATTAACCTTGCAGCCATCTTATTCTGGGAAGAAGCTGTGGCAAAAATCATTATCGCCGTATTTATGCTTTCCTCCATGCTGATGATGGGACTTTACTCCAAATATGGCTTTACCCGGATACTGGGCCTCGGCCATATCCTCTGGCTGCCTCTTGCAATTTATATCGGCATACTCCTGTCCGAAACCGATGGACTGCTCTTCGGTTATCTCCTCGTACTTCTGATTACGATTGCCATTTCGCTTGTTATTGATGCATATGATGTGTGGTGTTACTTCAGGGGTGAAATGAATTTTAAATTAATTGCCTGGCCAATCTCAGTAACTCCATTCAGAATTATTTGTGAATGAGAATTGCAGGATATTTGAAAAGATAACCCGTAATTCTTTCGTGATAACTTTTTTCCTAGTGCCTCGTAACGGGCTTAATAATCCAAATTAACCCCGGCTCTCCAAATGCTGAAATCTGCAATAAGTTCCACAATCCATTCAATTAAACTGAATCATTCTACTCCAGGAGATAAAAGCCTGGCATCTTCCGCAATCTTCTGGTTTTCTATTGCATTTATCGGTCATCTGATTTTCGTACTCTATATCGTAGCACTTTACGGGGTATCCCTGTTTGAGGGTGATTTTGAACGGTGGAACTCCATGATGCCCAACGGCTATACCGAAGGCGACATCGCCGGGAACATCAATATCGGTCTTCACGTAATTCTGGCTGCTGTTATCAGCCTCGGAGGGCCATTGCAGATCATTCCAAAACTCCGGGCGTGGGTGCCGCGATTTCACCGGTGGAACGGACGGGTTTATATCGGTACTGCGGTTATTATCAGCCTGACGGGCCTGTACCTGACCTGGATTCGCGGCTCGGCGGTTGGAACATTTGTGATGGATATTGCAATTTCTATAAATGCCGTATTAATCATCCTGTTTGCAATCATCGCCATTCGTTTTGCTATTGCCCGTAATTTCACCATTCACCGGAAGTGGGCTCTAAGGTTGTTTATGGTTGTGAGCGGAGTGTGGTTCTTCAGGGTGGGGCTTATGCTCTGGCTGCTGATCCACCAGAGACCGGTCGGATTCGATCCGGTTACTTTCCAGGGGCCATTCCTCACTGTTTTAACCTTCGCCCAGTACCTTCTGCCGCTGCTTTTTCTTGAAATTTATTTCTGGGCACAGGAACGCGCCGGGCAAACCGGAAAGATTGGAACGGCTGTTCTGATTGCGGTGCTGACCATTGCCATGGGCGCCGGAATTTTCGGGGCTACCATGGGCATGTGGCTGCCGAATATTTATTAAAGGTATTATGAAATGAATTTCAGTTTAATCCTTAAGATCACTAACAAGTACGTCAGGAAAGAGAATTGCATATTGAAACTTGAGCGTATTCGTAAACTCATTTTACAGCTTTCAAAGCTTCCAGCAGCGCTTCGTACTCTTCCCTGCAGTCTTTACACTTCATCAGGTGATCCTGGATTAACGGCATCACCTTTTCCGGATCCTTACCGGCAAGCTTAAGCTCAGCAAACTCACTGAGCTGCTCAAAACAGTCATCACAACCGATCTCATCCGGCCGGGTAACAGCCAGCATATTGATCATTTTTCTGAGTACGTCGGAATTCAATTTCATACAAATTTAGAGTGGTATTTACTGATAGATGCGTTAAGCTCAATAAATCTTACATCTGTTGCAACATTTCTTCAGGATTAATTCCCCTGTTCTCCATTTTCGTCTTCAGATTCAGCCGTGCGTCGTGTACCAGTTTATATAATGCGTTGCGTTTTACTCCCATCTGTTCAGCCACCACTGTTATCGGCATATCCTGAACCATTAGTGCCATCATAGCACTTTTTTGTTTAGGTGAGAGTTCTTCGTTAATGATACTCATTACTTTATGCAGCAACATAGACTCATGTGTTTCTCTGTCAGGTCCGGGGCCGCCGGATGGAAAAGGAAGTTCTCCGGCATTAATGGATTTATTTTCGTCAGTATCGGTGAACTGGTTCAAAGAAACGTCATCCCATTTTTTTCTTCTCAGTTCCGATAACCCCTCGCGTACCGCGATTTTCAAAGCCCAGGTGGTAAATTTACTGTCACCGCGGAATGTGTCTATTTTGTCGATAATTTTCAGCAGGGCATCCTGGGCAACATCTTCCACAAACTCATCAAGCTCTCTGTCAACATATTTGTGTAGTGCCGGTTTAAGGCCACGTATAAGTATTGACCTGAGTTCAGCTATTGCTTCTTCGTCTGGCGTATTGCTCAAAGCTTCTACCCACCCGGCATTGTCTCTGCCCCGTTTAAGCTTCGCCGAAGATTCTTTTTTGAACCATTTTAACATATAAT
>SLAU01000124.1 GCA_007126675.1 Balneolaceae bacterium | reverse complement strand
GGCTCGACCCCGTGGATTCTCTGCGGTATGAATAGTTGAACGCGGATTAACACCGATTAAGCGGATGTTCACGGATTAAAATTTATTTTGCAATCCGTGACGATGTACCTAATCCGTGTTCCATTGATGAACTTCAGATAACAAACTCCCTTTGCGTTCCTTTGCGCCCTTTGCGGTTAATCTTGCTCGATTTAAAATAAGGCAATGAAAACCGCAGAGGCCGCTAAGTGCCGCCAAGCAAACCTTATTCATAATAAACAGAACGCTGATGAACACCGGTTGAGCGGATACTCACTGATCACAAATAATTTTTCAATCCGCGACGACCAGCCTGATCCTTGCTCCCTGAACCCTGCGCCTTGTGCCCTGTCCCTTGCCCAGTTCCATTGGTTCAATAAATTCAGTATTATAGAAATGAATTCATCAGCTTAAAACAGCTTCAGCAATGGCACCATCCATCGAAAGCATTTTTCTCGGACTTTTTTTCATCACCTTTTTTGTGGGTGTTGCTGCATTTTCTGCATATGGCTACCTGCTGGTTTTGCTGCTGAAAAACCATTCCGAAAAATTTAAACCCAAAGGTTTTTTCTGGTATGTCCGGTTTCAGTTTCTGTTACTGGTTTACTACGCTTCCAGGGCATTCTCGGGTTTTTTCGGATATGAACGGGTAGCCGAAAATTCATTTTATCATCAAAAAGACCTGTCCATAAAAGAGGCCGAAATAGAAACGCCTAAACTCGAACGCGTCTACAACACCTTCTCCACACTCTACATGATTTTCTTTGTTTTACTTGCAGCCACATTTATTGCATTTATCTATATGATCGGAAATATGCTGATATAAAAACTCCGAACCCGTTTGCTTATGAAGACCAAAAATCAAAAAAACGTATTTGGCACAAAACTGATCACCTGCAGTGAAGATCCGCTCACCGGATTTTACCGCAACGGATGCTGCGATACCGGCTCAGAAGATGCAGGAGTACATACCGTTTGTGCCCTGATGACCGAAGAGTTCCTGGAGTTTTCAAAATCCCGCGGAAATGACCTCTCCACTCCGCGTCCCGAATACGGATTCTCCGGTTTAAAAGAGGGAGATTACTGGTGCCTCTGCGCTGCAAGATGGGTAGAAGCATATAAGGCCGGCAAAGCACCCAAAGTAAAACTGGAAGCCTGCAATGAACGAACTCTCGATTTTATCGACCTTGATACGCTGATTAAGTTCTCGGACAGGTAGATTTTTTTGATCAACTATATCGAGGCGAAGAAGAAAGGACGTGAAATTGCAAACCCTTATATATTCGTCATGCCGGACCACGATCCGGCATCTCCTAATTATATCAACGGCAGGAGATCCCGGATCTTCGCTAACGCTTCGTCCGGGATGACGTCCTTTTTTGAGTTCTTCGTAAGTTAAAAGTAATCAATATTTCTACCACTAATTACCCCTCATCACACTCTCAATCTCCGAAATCTCTTTTGGTACATCGGTCATGTTTTCGCAGCCGTCTTCGGTGATGATCAGATTGTCTTCAATTCTGATTCCGCCAAAATCCATCATGCCGCTAAGCTTATCTGTATTCAGGAAGGGTGCTTTATCTGCATTTTCCAGCGCCGGCTCAAGCAGTGCGGGAATAAAATAGATGCCGGGCTCAATGGTAATTACCATGCCGGGCAATAGTTCGCGGCGAACCCTGAGAAACTGAATTCCCGGCCTGTCAATCCTCTCCACTCCTTTCGGGTAACCGCCAACATCGTGTGTATCCAGCCCGAGAAAGTGCCCCAGGCCGTGGGGGAAAAATAGGGCAAAAATATCGTTGTCCATCAGATCGTCCACCGATCCTTTAACAAGGCCGATCTCTTTTAAGCCCGCCAGGATGATACGTGAAGAAGCAAGATGCAGATCTTCCATTTTTACACCCGGCTGTATTGCATCAATCGTTTTATTCATCGCTTCGAGCGCTACCTGGTATACGGCAGCCTGCATGCCGGAATATTTTCCGTTTGCCGGGTATGTTCGGGTAACATCCGAAGCGTATCCTTCACACTCGTAACCGGCATCAATCAGGTATAGATCACCATCTTTAATCAGATCGGTATTATCGGTATAGTGCAAAATGGCGCTGTTTTTACCTCCTGCATGAATTCCCGAGTAGGCATCCTGCAACAGGCCGTGCCTTTTCTGATGGTAGTCAAAAATGGCTTTCATCTCATATTCGTACATGCCGGGTTTTAAAGCCTTCATCACTTCGAGGTGGGCAATATTATTAACCTCTGCAGCTCTTCGCATCAGTGTTAGTTCCCCATCTGTTTTTATACACCGGCAGTAGGTAATTGCATCCTGAAGTGTGTCGGTATCCACGTTAAAGTTTCGGTTCAGGTCTTCCAGAAACTCTGCCTGCTCTTCATTCAGGCAATAAATCACATCCGGATTCAGATCATTTAAAACCGTGAGCAGCTTATTGGCTGTATGCAGAATATCCGGTTCGTACTGCTCGATGATCTCATCATTCGATTTAATTTTCCCATGCCATACCGCATAATGCTCATCCCGTTCAGGGGCTAACAAATGATAATTTCCCGATTTCAGGTCCAGTACCATGTGATAGTCGGGCTCATTAATTCCGGTCAGGTACCAAAAGTTACTCTCCTGTCTGAACGGAAATTCGTAGTCGGTACCGTGGCGGTACATAAGCTCCGCTCCTTTCAGATACAAAACCCCGGTTTGGCCTTCTTCAAAAAGTGATAATAGTTTTTCGCGATGAACGTGTGCAGTCATGGTATCAATAGTTAGTTTTTCTTTTAATTTAGCAGATGCTCCGATCAAACAAAAAGTGAGAGTGCCTGTTCAGGTATTTTTTTAATGGATTTTACTTCAGGGTTCTGCAAATCAATTCCCGGCAGTTTTTTAAGATCTGTTTTCTCTGTTCGATCGGGCCGATAAATCGTTAAACCGCCCCTCCCGGCTATCCATTCAATCAATCCGATATTTTTATTCATATCGTTTAATGTGATGATCATTTTGGTTGATCCGTTTCCGTCATCCAGCACCGAAAGAGCCGCTTTATGATTATCACCCAAATCGATGATGGAATAATAATGAGCTGCACTGTGATTCAGAAAAGGCGGATTCAGGTTCAGATATCGCACAGTTGACGCCTCGTTTACAAACCAGGTGTTCAGGAATAAAATCAGAAAAGGATGAGTTTCCGGTGAAGTGCTTTTTGAAATAAATCCCCGTTCTGACCAATAATCCGGATCTTCATAATCAGGCTTGCTGCTTTTCTGTACACTGACGGGGGGATCTGAATGAATTACTTTTTCCCCGGAATTTTTGAACCAGAAATCTTTTTCGCCGTTTGTTACCATCAGGTAAGGTGCTTTCACGGAACGGTTGTAACGAGCAATTTGCACAGCAGCCTGCTCACCCGGCTTGATTGAATCAGCCTTACACTCTATCAATGCAAACGGAGACAGGTTGCCGGATGAATACAGAATCAGATCGGCGCGTACTTTATTAGCATCCTGTTCAATTTGTACGGGAATTTCGAACCCGATTCTGTTTTTTTTCCATTCAGTTTCCTCAATCAGGTATTCCACATATCGAAGGCGGACTCTCTCCTCAGGGCGGTTAACAAACAGTTTTTTAAGTACCGGATTGAATAGTTTTTTTTTGCCATTTCTGAACCGGAATTGAGGGAAATGATTTTTTACCTTGCTTTGCATATCCGTAAAATAAAAAAGGGAATCATATTCTGAATCCCTTTCTCGTAATTTCTCCTGACTTCCCCGGTTTTTTTCTCTATTACCTTCAAAAATTGATATCCAAAGAGTTGCAAGTTATTTGATTTAAGCTTTGAATCATAAGTTGTAGCTCTTAGCTAATTCTAAGCTACATAGAGTGCCGTAAGGTACGGCCGATATTGCGGCATAGCCGTCCCTGTGGGGTAACCCGGTGATTCATCACCGGGACTGACACAACCGCTGTTGCAAAAGTACCGTAGGTACGATCCATTTGAGTGCTGAGTGGAGGCGTTCACTCCGGTTTACTTTTTTGGCTATGATTCAGGAGTATAGCTTATAGCTAACTCATAGCTGCATAACTCTTGTACTTTTGAACGACCAAAAGTACGATGCCAAAGGCACCACTTTGTGGAAAGTCGCCGGCTTGGATTTCTTCAGGCGATGTTTTAATGAGGCTAGAATGAAGAGTATTAGCTTTAAGTTAACTGTCCTAATGCACAAGTATTCGTCAAATACCTTCAAGAGTTGTTGATCGTTGATTGATTACGTACATTTTTATAATCGACCAAATGTATCATGAGCAAAAATTTATTAAATAGAATTACGAGAAAACCGGATATTTGTCACGGCAAACCCACAATCCGAGGATTACGATATCCCGTTGACACAATGCTGGATTTGTTAGCTTCGGATATGAGTATTGATGAAATACTGGCTGATTACCCGGATTTGGAGAGAGAAGATCTGTTGGCTTGTCTTGAATATGCTGCTCAATTATCGCGAACAAAGAAATCGCAAAAAGTTGTCCGGTGAAAGTTCTTGTTGATGCCCATCTCCCCAAACGTCTTTCTGAGTTTTTGTCAGCTCAAAACATTCAGTCGAAACATACGCTGGACCTGCCTAAAAAGAACGCAACTCCTGACTCTGAAATCATCCGGTATGCAGATGACGAAAATCGAATTGTAATTTCGAAGGATAGTGATTTTCTCGATAATTATATTTTGGATGGGAGTCCCCAAAAACTGTTAATTGTTTCAACCGGCAACATCAATAATCAGAACCTGATTCAATTATTTGAGAAAAACCTTGAAACATTAAAATCATTGTTTGAAGAAAATTCAGTGATCGAAATAAACGAAGAAGAAATTCAGGTACACTATTGAAACCGGCCAGTTAACATAGCGTTAATTCCTGGCTGGCTAGTTTCTATTGTATTTTTTGATTATCCGGCTACCAACAGCTCAAGCCAAAATTGCAATAAGGGTGTCCCAATGCGGAAGCCATTAAATAAAAAAAAGTGATTCATATTCTGAATCCCTTTATCATAAATTCTCCTGACTTTCGCACGTTTTTTCTCTATTACTTTCAGAGTTTGATAATCGAAGAGTTACAAGTTATTTGATTCAAGCTTTTAGACATAAGTTATAGCTCTTAGCTAATTCTAAGCTTCACAGAGTGCCTCCAGGCACGGCCAATATTGTAACCCGGTGATTCATCTCCGGGAAAAGAGCACTACTCGTCCAATAAGAAACCATCGGGCTCGCAGGTGCGAGTGCAACTGAACTCTATCCGATGGTTGGTAGGCAGAAACTGGATCAACGTCTCCACTGAATACCAAACCAAATGGATCGTACCTACGGTACTTTTGTATCAGCACCTTTGTCAACCCCGGAGATGAATCACCGGGTTATAAAATGAAGCGTGCCGGATGGCACTTTTTAATGATTAACCTCTCGCCATTAATTAAATGGCAAGTTTTGTTGAAATATGAGTTTCACTCAACAAAACAATCATATAACAGCATTTGGAGTTATGCCAACCCTTCCGAAAAATTCTTCGACGGTTCGAGGCTTTAAACCATGTTTAGGAATGAAATGCAAATTTTCTTCACTGTGGCTCACTTTTGTTTCTGGCTAATGATTCATGAATATGGCTTATAGCTAATCCAAAATTCCATTAAAGATGTCACGATGCGGAAACCATAAAAAAAGGGATTCATATTCTGAATCCCTTTTTTATAATCTCTAAGTTAATCTGAAAGAAAAGTCACTTCTTCTTCCTCTTCCCTTTCTTTTTAGGCTTCTTGCCTTTCGTGTCTTCTTCCACCTCATCGCCATCTTTCGGCTTTTTGATCTGTTTGTTGATGATCAGCTGCTGTCCGGCAGAAAGTACGTTATATACGAGGTAGTAAAGGCTGAGTCCCGCAGCGAAGTTGTTGAATACGAACAACAACACAAAAGGAATTACATACTGAAACGCCTTCATGTTTGGTGTACCGGGAGATGGCGCCGCACCACCACTCATGCCTCCTGTCAGTTTCATCTGGAAAAACATAGCAGCGGTCATCAGCAGCACAAAGCCGGCGATTTGGTCACCCAGCAATGGAATCGAAAACGGAAGGCTTAGTATATAATCCGGTGCTGAAAGGTCGTCCGCCCAAAGGAACGCCTCCTGCCTGATCAGCATCGAGTTCTGGAAAAAGAAAAAGAGTGTAATCAGAATCGGAAACTGTAAAAGCATAGGCAAACAACCCCCAAGCGGATTTACCTTCTCCTTCTTATACAGGGCAATGGTTTCTTTCTGCTGCTTTTGCGGATCATCTTTATACTTTTCCTTGATCTCCTGCATTTTGGGCTGCAGCTCCTTCATTGCAGCCATACTCTTGAAACTCTTCTGGGTAAGCGGGAACAATGCAACTTTTACGATCACACCAAACAGAATAATCAGTACGCCATAATTGGGTATAAACGCACTTCCGAATGCGAAGAACGGAATGATAATCCACCGTACAAGAGGGTCGGCAAACCAGCGGAACAGTGCATACCCAATCTCTACCACATCATAAGCGGTGGCATCAAATTCGAGCAGGTCGTAATAGCGAAGCGGACCAGCATAAAGCTCGTACGTTAAGTTATTGGTATTCGAAATGCTGGACTGAATTGAAACCTGGTAATGGTGCAAAGTTTCAGCCTCATTCGGCGGGCCGTCAAGTTCGCCGATTAACGTAGCTGCACTTGAACTTGTAATCGGTTTAATAAACTGGCCGAAAAACCTTGTTTTGGACGCCACCCAGTCAATAGTTCCATTAATGCGCTGTTCATTTCGCCCGGCATCACTGAGCTGAAATTTCTCCAGAACGCCTCCGGCATAAACGTAAGCTGCCGTTTCTCTTGCATCCTGTGCAACATCACGCTCTGTCAGGTTTAGAGGTGAATGCCAGCCAAAATCAACATTCGGATCTGCGATATAGTCTTGAATTCCCTCAAAGGTGATATCAAGCTCATATCCGTACTGATCGGCAAAAAATGTGTAGGTAAATACGATTCGTGCATCCTCACTTAAAACGAGCTGATAAGAAATTTCTGCACTTTCTTCAAGACTAAGCTCAATCAGTTCATCATCAAATAATGGTTCAAACAGCAGCTGATCCGTATCGATATTATAATTTTGAGCTGATAAAAATCCGAGAGAATATGCCGATCTCGAAGTATCAGCGATCATCTGCACGGGGTGCTGATCCCAGGTATTATGGCCAAGCAGCGTGTATTTGGCAGGACCGGCTCCTAAATTCGTAAAAAGGATTTCATAAAGAGGTGTTCGTACAGTGGCAAACAGGGTGTCTTCAATTCCGGCCTCCTCGAATACTCCAAGTGCAGGCCGGGGAATTTCGCGGTCAATACGTTCTGTCACATCCCGTTCTTCGGGCCGCTCATCTTCTTCTTCCGGCACTTCCGGTTCACGTTCCTGTTCTGCCTGTGCGGCTGCGATACTGTCTTGCCTGGCTTGCTCAGCCCGCTGGCGTTCCAGTTCTTCCTGGCTTGGCATCGTGAAAAAAGCCCATGCCATGGTAATCAGGAAAATCAGTATAAGACCGGTTACCGTATTTCTATCCAATTTAAATCCTTATTTATCGGCTCTAAAACCGCGGTTTACGTATGTTAAAATTTTTTCTCCAGCCTGCTGAAGCAGTGAAACCAAATCCTTATTTATCTCCTCAAACGTTGGTGAAGCCTTTTTGCATATAAAAGCACCATGTAATTCAACGGAATTTTTTTCAACGACTTCGGCTAGCAAATGCTGGTTCAATCTGTATGCTTCGCGCATCAGGCGTTTGGCTTTATTTCTCTCGGTGGCAAGCTTGTACAACTTCTTTGGAGCAATAAAACCAATCATACATTTACTTTCTTTATTTGTGTAGATCCGGTATCGGAACTGAAGGGAAGGCGAGGTAAGCAGCGTAGATTTTTCGAACAGTTGCTGAAAGTTACGCCGCCCTCTTAATATTTTAGATTTAGGCAGTGAATAATCACTATTCTGCTCAGAATTACTATTTCGGGCCTTTGGTGTCACTAACAGTTAGTTTGTGCCGTCCTTTTTTTCTTCTGTTTTTCAGAACCTGCTGCCCGTCTTTGGTTTTCATTCTCTTACGAAAACCATGCTTGTTCTTGCGCTTTCTTTTACTTGGTTGGTACGTACGTTTCATGACCTGAAAATACTTATTAAAAATCCGATTTTTTGATAGACCCCAAAAATAAGAAGAAAAAAGTTAAAATCGAATGAATAATTTCAAAATTAATCTGGCAGAATGGCACAGATATCCAATGATTCAGCAATTTCTCCGTTACAAAACCTGTTGTATGTGTGCGGTATGGTTGTTGCATATAAATATTTGTTTATTGTTGAACAGGCGTATTTGAAGCTGTAACTTACAAGACTAAATTTTAATCGTATTATTATCCCTTCATGTTAGATCAGATTTCAAGTTTTCTTACTACAATTTTTGGAACGAAGAGTGAGAAAGATTTAAAAAAATTGTGGCCCATCGTTGATGAAATAAACAGTTTTGAAGATGAGATTAAGGCCCTTAGCGACGATGAGCTAAAACAAAAAACTGAGTCGTTTCGTGAACTCATCAAAGAAGAAACCCGTGAGGTTGATGAGCAGATTGCTGAGATAAAACGAAAAATGGACTCCCTGGATGAGTCTATCGACCTCGAAGAAAGAAGAGAATTATCAGACAACCTCAAAGAGCTTGAAGCAGAATGGCTCGATATTCTTGAGGATGTTCTGGACGACATCATGCCCGAAGCGTTTGCCGTTCTGAAAGATACCTGCCGCAGGTTCGTCGGTAAAAAATGGAAAGTGGCAGGTTCTGAAATTGAATGGAATATGATTCCCTATGATGTGCAGCTTGTAGGCGCTGTGGCTATGCACAAGGGATCTATTGCTGAAATGAAAACGGGTGAAGGTAAAACTCTCGCCGCTATTTTCCCTGCATATCTGAATGCACTGGCCGGACGCGGTGTACACGTGGTTACTGTAAACACATACCTTGCAAAACGTGATGCCGAATGGAATGAACCAATTTTTAATTTCCACGGGCTTACCGTTGATTGTGTAGATCACTATGATCCAAATTCCGAGCCGCGAAGAAAAGCGTACCGGGCAGACATTACCTACGGCACAAATAACGAATTCGGATTCGATTACCTGCGGGATAATATGGTAATTGAGGAAGAACAGCTTGTACAGCGCGGTTATCATTTCGCAATTATTGATGAGGTTGACTCTATTCTGATTGATGAAGCACGAACTCCATTGATTATATCAGGTCCGGTTCCGCAGGGTAGTGATTCTCAGAAGTTTGAAGAGATGAAACCCAGGGTTGAAGCTCTTGTAAACGCACAGAAAAAACTGGTTGCTGAACTTATCAATGATGCTGAAAAGCTGATCGAAGAAGAGAATTATGAAGATGCCGGACTCGCATTATACCGGGCATCGCGTGGCTTCCCGAAAAACAGGAAGTTCAAAAAAATGATGCAAGAGCCTACCATGCAAAAGCTTGTATCAAAAACGGAAGCCATTTACCTGGCCGACAACGCAAAGAACCTCCCCTTTGTGGATGAGTACCTCTACTATGCGGTAGATATGAAGATGAAATCTATCGAGATGACCGATAAAGGACGGGAGTTTTTGAGTACCGGACAGGAAGATAGCGAAACGTTTGTAATACCTGACCTTGGCCTCGAAACTTCAGAAATTGAAGAAGAGATCAAGGAACTGGAAAAAGAGAGGGTTGATGAAATCAAGAATAATGATGAATTCAGCAAGGAGTACAAAGAGAAAAAAATTGAAGAAGCAAAAAATGAAGTACAGCAGGAACGTGAAAAACGATTTAATGAGCTGCACATGCTGTTTGCTGAAAGAAGCGAACGTATCCACACCATTAATCAGCTGCTGAAGGCTTACACACTTTTTGAGCGTGAGGAAGAGTACATCGTTCAGGATGGCAAAGTTCAGATTGTTGATGAGCACACCGGACGTATCCTTTCCGGCAGAAGATATTCTGACGGTTTGCATCAGGCAATTGAAGCGAAGGAAAGTGTGAAGGTTGAAGCTGCCACCCAGACCTACGCAACAATTACGCTGCAGAACTTTTTCAGAATGTATCACAAACTTTCGGGGATGACCGGTACGGCTGCTACGGAAGAAGGTGAATTTAATGAGATCTATGATCTGGATGTGGTCGTGATTCCCACTAATCGTCCGATTATTCGGGATGATAAAGAGGATCTGATTTTCCGCACCAAACGTGAGAAGTACAATGCTGCTATAGAAAGAATCCAGGAGTATCACGAGAAAGGGCAGCCTGTACTGGTGGGTACAACCAGTGTGGATGTATCCGAAACAATCAGCCGGATGCTGAAAAGGGCAAAAATTCCTCACAACGTATTGAACGCGAAACAGCACGACAGGGAAAGTGAAATTGTAGCCGAAGCCGGCCGCCCCGGTGCCGTAACCGTTGCAACCAACATGGCCGGCCGTGGTACAGATATTAAGCTTACTCCGGAGGTGAAAGAGAAAGGCGGCCTTGCAATTCTCGGTACCGAGCGTCACGAATCACGGCGTATTGACCTTCAGCTGCGTGGTCGTGCAGGGCGTCAGGGAGATCCCGGTGAATCACAGTTTTTTGTTTCACTCGAAGATGATTTGATGGCACTTTTTGGCGGATCAGACCGAATTGCAAACATCATGGACAAGCTGAATTTCGAAGAAGGTGAAGTTATTCAGCACCCGTGGGTAAGTAAATCCCTGGAACGGGCACAGAAAAAAGTTGAGCAGAACAACTTCAGTATCCGTAAGCGCCAGCTCGAGTTTGATGACGTGCTGAACAACCAGCGAAATGTTGTTTACTCAAGAAGAAAACACGCCCTGCTGGGCGATCAGCTGCAGAGTGATATTTTCGATATGATCGAGGATATGGTTGTTGATGTGGTTGAAGAACATTACGAATATGGAAACTACGAGTTAATCCGGGATGATATTTTACGGTTACTGGCTGTAGACCTTGAGCTTGATCGCGAGCGATGGGGACAACTGGGTGATGACGGCCTGATTGACCTGATTCTGAACCGTGCCTACGAAGTGTACAGGAAGAAAGAGCAACGGGTTGCTGCGCCGCTATTTAATATTGTTCAGCAAATTCAGATGTCAGACAGTGAAAAGAAACCGAAGAAGATTCAGGTTATTTTCACAGACGGTATCCGCAGAATGCGAATTGTTGTGGATGTGGAGAAAGCACTTAATAACGAAGGCCGCGAAATTGCCCGGTCACTTGAACGGTCCGCTATTTTGTCAACGATAGACACAAAATGGATGGAGCACCTTCGCGAACTGGATACTGTTAAAGAAGGTATCGGGCTTCGTTCGTTCGGACAGAAAGATCCGCTGATGGAATATAAGCGGGAAGCTTTTGCAATGTTTAAGAGCCTGATTAATGAAATTAATAAGGAAACGATATCACTGATCTGGAAGGCAATTCCTGAAATGGGAGCAGATCCGAACAAAGTGCAGCAGGCACAGAAAGAGAAAAGTAAAATTGATCTCGAAAAAGCTCGTGCACAGCAAGCTGACGCCACCAATATGGGATTCCGCGGAGCCGCACAGGCTGAAAACGGAGACCAGCAGCGTGCCACAGCCCCCGGCGAAAAACGTCAGCCGGTTAGCGTTGAAGATGAGCCCGGCCGGAATGACTATGTAAAAGTTCAAAACATGGGCACCAACGAAGTGAAAGAAGTGAAGTGGAAGTACGCCAAAAAAATGGTTGATGAAGACGGCTGGGTGCTGATTGAGAAGTAGAGGTTGGTGGCAGGGCTTAAGAGGGTGCCTTTATCTTTTGACCCACCCCCATCCCCTCCCTATGACACCAAAAAGCGGTGTCATAGGGAGGGGAGCTCTTAATTAGGTTTTGAACCATATCTCCCCTTGAGAGGAGTGCCGAAGCGGAGCGAAGGCGAGGGGTGTTCTTTGTTCAGCTAACAACAGAGTAAGGATCACCCCTCCCACTGGCAGAAAAGCACTGCCAGCGTACTCCCCTCAAGGGGAGATTTTTATCCACAAACCTTTCAACACCCTGAACCTTGTACCCTGAGCCCTGTGCCCTGAACTGCGCAACACTTGCAGGTCCTGCGGACGCTACCAGGTTGCTGTTACTGTGCCCTGCACCTTGAACCTTGTACCCTGCGCCCTGTCATGAAAACCCAAACATCACCATTCCTACCATACAGATTGCGGCGAAGGTGAGGAGTTTGAGCAGAAGCGGAAAGCAGAAGCGGAACCATTTGTCGTAGGGTACACCGGCCATTCCGAGGATTCCCATCAGCACGGCGTTGGTTGGTACAATCATGTTGGCGAAGCCGTCACCGAAGAGGAAAGCCTGAACAGCAATCTGGCGTGATACACCGAGAATATCACTCAGCGGTGCCATCAGCGGCATGGTGACGAATGCCTGTCCGCTGCCCGATGGTACAAATAAATTCAGGATCGTCTGCATAATCATCATACCCACGGCAGAAAGCTCCGGCCCCACCATTCCGAGCGGTACAGACAGCGCATTTACAATGGTATGCAGTATTTCACCATCTTCCATAATCAGGGCGATTCCGCGGGCAACGCCTACGAGAAGTGCAGTTTCGGTCAGCTCGCGGGCACCGATTACGAACTCTTTTGCCATCAGGCTGGGACCGATTCGCCCGATCAATGCGGCAACGATTCCGAGTATCAGAAATGCGGCGCCAAGCTCCGTTAAATACCAGCCGTGGGTGCGAATTCCGTATACCGCAATTCCAAGCGCCAGGATAAATGCCACAAGTATGGATATATGGGTAAGTGTAAGCGCGGGATATTCTTTTGGCGGTGCTCCGGCATCGGGCGGATCAATCCCGAACATTAAACTTTTGGAAGGCGTCATCTGAACTTTGCGCGAGTAGCTCCAGATATGATGTGCCCCGATCATCACAAAGGGAACCATAATCGCCAGGCGAACTTCCATTCCTGAATAGGTTGGCAGCCCGGCAACACCCTGTGCCACCACCACCGTGTATTGATTAAAAGCCGCAGCACCATACCCGATTCCATAACCGGCAACGATAATACCAACGGCTGTCATCGTATCCATATTCATACTGCGGCAGAGAGCCACCAAAATCAGCACAAAAGGTATATACTCGGCCGAGGCCCCCACCGCGCTTGAAGCCAGTGCAAACACAAAAACCACGATGAAAATTAGTGTACCGGGACGTCCGCCAAGATTTTCGAGCAGGCGACCAAGCAGTGCATCAATAGCGCCGGTTTTGCGGATAACCGCCATCACCCCGCCGATAATAAAGAGGAAAAAGATAATATCCTGCGCTGCGGCAAACGCCCGGGGAATAGCTGTAAAAAGTGAAATCGGGTTGAGCAGCTCACCATCTTCCGCCACTTCAAATGTGCCAGGCACCACTACTTCCCTCCCGTCCACAACTTCGGTCTGGAATGCACCCTGAGGGATAATCCATGTTGCAATCAATGCCGCCACCATCAAAAAGAAAAGAAGGGTAAGCGTGTGGGGCATTTTAAATTTCATGCGATTCAGTACGGTTTGTTTGGGATTTAACAGCGCGCAAAATAATGATGGCAATGGTCTGATACAAGAAGCACAGGATCCGGCTTTAAACCGGAGTTATTCCCCCTGTGTAATCAGGTAATACCCTATACAGTTTTTATAAAAAAATCCACATTATTGGCAGCATGAAGCAGAAAAAGAGGTTTCCTGCTTTTTTGAGCCATCTATTTAAATAAACCACGAGGCAAAATGAGCAATAAAAAGTCAGAAAAATATGTATACAAATTTGGTGAAAACAAGGCTGAAGGCGACCGATCGATGAAAGAACTGCTTGGGGGAAAGGGCGCTAATCTTGCAGAGATGTCTGCAATAGGGTTGCCGGTTCCCGCCGGGTTTACAATATCTACAGAGGCATGCCACTACTATTCAACAAATAGAAAAAAGTGGCCTCAAGGACTTAATAAGATGATTAGAGACGGAGTTTCTTTTATAGAAAATGATATGAATACCGGTTTTGGTGATTCTGAACATCCGCTATTAATTTCCGTTCGATCGGGTGCAGCCGTTTCAATGCCCGGCATGATGGATACGGTTCTGAACCTCGGACTGAATGACCAGACAGTTGAAGCATTGGCCGCTCACACCAATAATGAACGTTTTGCATACGACAGCTACCGCAGATTTATTGATATGTTCGGAAATGTAGTGATGCAAATACCTCATGAAAAGTTTGAGCATGTGATTGATAAACTTAAAAAAGAGAAGGGAGTGGAAAATGATAATGAACTGGACGCCGATAGCCTGAAAGAGCTTGTGGAGAAGTACAAAGTGGTATATCGCAAAGCAACCGGATATATGTTCCCTTCTGACCCTTATGAACAGCTCGAAAAATCGATTAATGCCGTTTTTGAATCATGGGACAGCAGCCGCGCCATTAAGTATCGCCGCATTAATCATATTACCGGTTTGCTGGGTACGGCAGTAAATGTTCAGGCTATGGTTTATGGAAATATGGGTGATGAATGTGCCACAGGTGTATGTTTCACCCGGAATCCGTCAACCGGAGAAAATAAATTGTATGGCGAGTTTCTTGTAAACGCACAGGGCGAAGATGTTGTAGCCGGAATACGTACACCTAACAACATCGACGAGCTTAAAAAGCTGATGCCGGAATCGTATGATGAATTGCTGGAACTGGGAAGAAAGCTCGAAAAACATTATGGAAACATGCAGGATATTGAGTTTACCATTCAGAATGGTACTCTTTACATATTGCAAACACGCAGCGGAAAACGCACCGGCCATGCAGCCATCCGGATAGCAAACGAAATGGTGAATGAAAATCTGACTGATAAAAAGTATGCCGTTAAGAAACTGGTTGAGCCTGCCCATCTTGATCAGCTTCTTCATCCGCAAATTGATGATCAAAACCTGGATCGTTCGGCATTTATTGGCAAAGGACTTCCGGCATCACCCGGTGCGGCTGTGGGGAAAGTTGTATTCAGTTCCGAGAAAGCTGAAGAAGAAGCGGAAAACGGAACCCCGATTATCCTGGTTCGAATCGAGACAAGCCCGGATGATGTGGGCGGAATGTCGGCCTCCGAAGGTATCCTTACATCCCGCGGAGGAATGACCAGCCATGCGGCGGTTGTAGCCCGCGGATGGGGCAAACCTTGTGTGGCAGGATGCAGCGATATCGTCATCAATTACCAGAAAAAGCTATTTACGAATGGAGAAGTTACCATTAAAGAAAACGACTGGATCTCTATTGATGGTGCCAAGGGAACCGTATACAGCGGTAAGATGGATGTTATGAAACCCGAACTGGATGATGATTATTTCACATTTATGGGATGGGTTGATGAATTTCGAAAAATGAACGTTCGAACCAATGCCGACAGCCCGGAAGATTCGTCTCGTGCACTCGAATTCGGAGCCGAGGGAATCGGCCTTTGCAGAACTGAGCATATGTTTTTCGGTGAAGAGCGTATTAAAGCGATACGGAAGATGATTGTTGCGCGGTCAGAAAATCAGCGCAGAAATTCTCTGGCTGAACTGCTGCCTTACCAGCGGGAAGATTTTGTCGAAATTTTCCGCGTGATGGATGGCAAGCCGGTAACTATCCGTCTGCTCGACCCGCCGCTGCACGAGTTTCTTCCCGAAGAGCCGGAAGAGGTTAAAAAAGTGGCAGATGAATTGGGTGTGAGGCACTTCGATTTTGT
Source organism: Balneolaceae bacterium (assembly GCA_007126675.1). GTDB lineage: Bacteria > Bacteroidota > Rhodothermia > Balneolales > Balneolaceae > SLAU01. The sequence continues at coordinate 533 of SLAU01000124.1, read as the reverse complement.
GCAGATTATACGATCGCTCCGCGAATTTAACCCGATGCTGGGCCATCGCGGATGCCGCCTGGGCATCACCTACCCCGAAATCACCGAGATGCAAACCCGTGCTATTCTGGAGGCCGCATTAACACTCAAAAAAGAAGGATACACGGTTCTGCCCGAAATCATGATACCGCTTATCGGTACTCCGCAAGAGTTCAGAAGCCAAAAACTGGTGATCGATAATACTGCGGAAAAAGTGTTTAAAGAGATGAAGAATTCTATCGAATACAAAGTCGGTACTATGATCGAAATTCCGCGTGCCGCACTTGTGGCTGACCAAATTGCCAAAGATGCCGAATTTTTCTCTTTTGGCACCAATGATCTTACCCAGATGACCTTTGGGTACAGCCGCGATGATGCCGGTAAGTTTCTTGGTGAATACCTGAATGAAGGCATCCTGCAGGAAGACCCGTTCCAGGTTCTTGACATCGAAGGTGTTGGGCAGCTTGTTGAATCGGCTACAAAAAGGGGAAGAGAAGCACGGCCCGATCTTAAAG
>SLAU01000244.1 GCA_007126675.1 Balneolaceae bacterium | reverse complement strand
GCCGCTGTCAACTGAACCAATCAATTCATCATCCAAATAGTACCGTTCAAAACAGTGGCAAAGGCAACCCAAACTATATAGGGTACCATCAGCCATCCGGCAACTTTATCAACTCTGAAAAAGAGCATGGTTGTATATACAATCACAAGAAGCAGTACTATGATTTCTGCGAAGGCAAGTCCGGGATTCTGTAATCCAAAAAACAACTGTGACCATAACCCGTTAAGAATAAGCTGAAGAAAGAAAAAACCAAGCTCCTTTTTTCCGTCTTTAAAACCGAGTTTCAGCCAAATGCGCCATGCAGCAATAGCCATTAAGGTGTATAATAAGGTCCAGACCGGTCCGAACACCCACCCGGGTGGATTCCAATCTGGTTTGTTCAACTGATCATACCATTCAGTTGATGCAATACCGGGAGAAACCTGGGCACCTGTCCACGCAGTAAAAAAGCAAATAAACAGAAGAGCTAAGAGTGTTAGAATTTTTTTAATCATGAATTGTTATGATATGATTCAATTGCAAAATGCGCTTATTTAAATGAACCGACATATTTTTATATATTAATCGAAAATCTTTCATCAACAAAGTATACGTTTTCGATTCATTTAAGTTAATCCTCAATTATATAACATGAATAATCTTTACCGCTACGTTTCTTTATTCGGACTACTGTTTTTATTTCTTCTATCTCAGGAGGTGTTTTCACAACAGGCTTTTCAGTTTAACACCTCAATTGAACAACAGGTTCATAAACAAGCTGCAACAATCTCTGGAGAATTACAGCAAAGAACCTATTTTGAATTAAATGATCAGATTTTTCAGCAGAATCTTCCGGCAGAAGGTGATTTTTTAGAGTTTCAGTTGACTCAGGATTCGGTTAGTGAGTTTGAAATTACCCGGATATCAGAACATATTCCCGGTATTTTTTCTTATATCGCAACAGATCCTGCTGACCCATGGAATACGATTGCGTTTACTTATTCGGAGGGTAGAGTTCTCGGAACATATCATAAAAGTGACCATTCATCATACTTTATTGAGTATGATAACACTACCGGTCAAAATTACATTTCGGATGTAAGCTACCAGGATGATATAAAAGCATGCGGAGTTCATGAGGAGCTTGAAATACCGGGAAAAGCACTCTCAATGAATAAAAGCACTACCGCAATGCATGCGCATGATGTCCATGTGCCAACTTTTGAGGCTTCACAATCATTAATTGATGATCATATTACAATAGACCTTTTGATTGCATACACAGAAGCGGCAAAAGATTATTCTGAAAATCAGTCTGGTTTTGGCTCTATTGAGGGTGTAATTGCACAATCTCTGAACATTGCACAGCAGGCAATTGATAACAGTAATTTAGCACTTGAAATACGATTGGTGCATTTTTACGAAACTGACTATGAAGATGATGAATCTTCAGTTTCCGCATCTGATCATCTGAGGCGCTTTACAAGAGGGCCGGGTAACCAGGTGAATTACTGTCAGCCAAATGATCAAAGTTGTGATGAAGCAGATTGGGACGGTTACATGGAAGAAGTACATGACTTGCGAAATCAGTATGGAGCAGATCTTGTCGCATTATATGCAAGCGAACCAAATACAGGTGGAATTGCATGGCGATTAAACTCTGTAAGCGGCAGGCAGGACCTTGGCTTTTCGGTTAACAGGATACAGCAGGTCGCAATATCTGAAACCGTAATACATGAATTAGGCCACAATATGGGCCTGGCTCATTCAAGAACACAGCAATCTAATGCTGCGGGTATTACCGGTGGACTGTTTGAGTTTTCTACCGGTCATCAATACAATGCGGGTGCCAACACTTACGCTACAGTTATGGCGTATAATGATGCAAATACGGACGGAAGGGTTCCGGTTTTTTCATCACCCGATATTCAGTTTGATGGGGGAACCACAGGAACTGATACACGAGACAATGGAGGTCCTTCAAACAGTGTAAAAAGCCTTGAACTGATTAAGCGAACCATTGCAAATTACAGAATGACCCAGGTGGATGCTCCGGTATCAGACATTTCTCAATCAGCAATTACGGTTAACATTAACAGAGAAGATGAGACTAATGAAGTTATAACTATTTCCAATACCGGAGATTCTGATTATATGTGGGATGTTGATTTTAGATTTTCAGACAACTCTGGAATGGCTAAATCGAATAGTACAGGCCAACAGGCAGAAGTGAACTCTTTCGATGCAGAAATCGAAGTAAGTGAAAGACCGGTTCAAAGTATGCCATTTACCGGCGCTGTAAATAATGGTGATGTTGTTTATTCAACTGAGTTCGGCACTGAAGAAGGTTTTGAGCTTGGTTCAAGGGATGCGATCGAGTCATGGGGAATTTTTGTGGGCGGAGATTTAACGATCGATGACAGCAATCCAAGCGCAGGTTCAAATCATTTGAGGATGGAGTCACTCGGAGGGGGTAACAATATTGTGGTGTCACCCTATTTTGGCCCCCAGTCTTTTTCTAAGTATGAGGTTTCATTCGACATTTATATACCTGACGAATCTGCGTCAAACAATGCAAATTACATTGTTTACTTAATGGATAAATCCACACCAGACTTTTTGGATGGTGCTTTGAATTATTCTGCTGGATTGTACTTTCAGCAAGGAGGTAATCTGTTTGCAAGAGGAATGGGCACAACTGATAGTGGATGGTTTGGTTCCGGAAGCTTTCAGTACGGTGAGTATAACACACTTAGAATTGTGTTTAATACTGAAAATGAAACTCTTGACTACTATATAAATGATGAGCTAAGAAACCAACTGGATTACATAGATATTGCCGGTTACAAGCCGGATGAAATCTGGTTTCGGCATTTAAACGATTCAGGTGCGCGCTGGGATATTGATAATGTTGAAGTGAAACGTACCGCAACTCCAACATCGTGGCTCAGTGTTGATCGCTTTGGCGGTGTGGTTGAACCGGGTAACAGTTCAAACCTGACACTTACTTTTAATACGGAGGGGATTGATGCCGGTACCTACGAATTGAATATGATACTGAGAGGTAATGATCCCAACGATCCGGAATACGAAATTCCCATTACACTTGAGGTTAATGATGCAGTATCAATTGCAGAGAATCAGGAAGATCCGGTTCAGACAAAGTTAGCTCAAAACTATCCGAATCCGTTCAATCCAACAACAATGATTGATTACACGCTTGCCAACAGTGGTCAGGTGACTTTGAGTGTTTATGATATGATAGGCCGGCGTGTTGCCACTTTGGTAAATGAACAGGTTACGGCCGGTGCGCATCAGGTGCAATTTGATGCGAGCAGCTTATCGAGCGGCGTTTATATTTACAGATTACAAACACCTTATGAAACATTAACCCGACAAATGATTTTAATCAAATAACACATTAACCCAACGGATATGAACTTTTTAAACACGATTGGATCAGCATTGATCCTGTCTATACTCTTTATGGGAATATCTTGTGCTGATAATGGTGAAAGAACTGAGCAGGCAGAGGAGCGTGATGTTGCTGAAGTAGCAGTGTTTGATATGGATCGAAATGAAAACAGTTTGTTTCTTCCCTCAGAGCGAACCATTGAACCGGAGCAGCTGCCGCGGGAATTAAGCCATGAATCAGTAATAGCTTATCGTTTAGTTGACAGTAACGAAGAGCTACAACCGCTTAAAGAACTTCAGCAAGGCGATACAATTAAGATCACACTTACCGAGGGGCTTGTCGTAGAAGCTCAAATTGTCAGAAACAGAGAGCAGGTAACAGGTATTACCGGAATTACTGCAGAAATTGTGGATCCGCACAGCGGATTTTTGTCATTAACTGTTCAAAATGGAATTGTAACAGGGAATATTGATCTGTTAAGTGAAAAGAAACTATTTCATCTGCGCTATGACAGAGAGACTGATCAACACTATATGGCTAAAATTGACAGGGACAAACTGGATGTAATACCGGAGTCAGAACCCGAAACTGTTCCTGAACAGATAATTAATGGAGAACCATACTGATTTCAGATGTAAAGCGAGTTCGCTTTAACAATAAAGGCCACAACTAATTCATTCCTCAACCAACGGAAGGACACTCTTCAATTAATTTTAATTTCGAACTCAGGTATTGCTTGGTATTCATCCGGGTTTTGTGTAAATAATTATGGGAGTATTTTGTTTAAAATTATTGATATCAAATTTTAAGTAATTCTCTTATATGTATAAAGGCTACATTCTATTCATTATCTGTGCGCTATCTCCTGTTACATCACTGTTTGCACAGGATTTAAAGTTCGACCTTGACAACCCGATTATCATAGAGCCGGAAGAAATTGGTAATATTTGTACTCTTGATCATACTGATATAGATGCTCATTTTTACATTTCATCTGAAAGAATTCGCCAAAAAGTGCCTTTTGCTCAGACTACTGCAGAATTTCAAATCAACTATATAAATGACTGTGGTGGTCAAACCTGGCCGCAAGAAGCGCAAGAAGCCTTGGAGTTTGCCGCCGGCATTTGGGAAGAGCACATAAGCTCTTCCATTCCTATTCGTATTGATGCAAACTGGGTGGATCTTCCTGGAAATGTTTTAGGAAGCGCGGGGGCTACCAGATTTTACACACTCACCGGTGGGGGAATTCCAAACACAGCTTACACAATTGCCCAGGCTAGCGCGATGACAGGTCAGGATATTGTATCAGACGAACCCGCGGTAAATGCAGATATAATTGTGAATATGAATTGCAGCTTTAATAACTGGTATTTTGAAACTGACGCAAACACTCCGGGAGGACTAATTGATTTTGTAACTGTAGCTCTTCATGAAATTGGACATGGGATTGGATTTTTGGGAACAGCTTCGGCCAATAACAGCACACAGGTTGCCTCTTCCGGTTTTAATAATGGCAATATTCCATATGTTTACGAAGTATTTGCTGTAGATGGATTTTTCGATAACCTGACTGACCTTTCTATATTTCCGCATAACTCAAATGAAAAATATGATTTTGTAACCGGCAGAAATGACGGCGTTTTTTTTAGTGGAGCTGAAGCTGAACTTGCCAATGATGCTGATGAAAGAGTACGTATTTTTGCTCCTTTGCAATGGCAGCAGGGTTCAAGTTTTTCGCATGTAGATCAGGCAACATTCACCAATACAGAAAATGCATTGATGAGACCCAGTGTGGATCAGGCATTTGCGATACACAATCCCGGCCCGGTTTTTTGTGGTATTCTTGGTGATATGGGATGGCCGCTCGGTCCCGCATGTGAAGCCCAGCTAATGGACGCAGACTTTCCAAGAAAGCCGGATTTAGCCAGCCCGCTGAACAATGAAGTTGACATGCCAGTGGAAAACATCACTTTTGTATGGGATGAAACCAATAATGCAGTTGAATACCAGTTGCAGATATCGGAAGATGTAGGATTTACAAGTACCGTTTATGATGAGCTGCATGCCGGAACTGATGCAACTCCCGCTATTGAATATGATTTGTCTGCAACGTACTTCTGGAGAGTTCGGGGTCTTGATAATGAAGGAAACGGTGCATGGAGCAACAGGTGGAGTTTTGATACGGTAGAAGCTGCACCGGAACAGGTTGTACTTTCTGCCCCTGAGGATGGGGAAACAAACCTGATGCCGGGTAACTTTTCTTTTTCCTGGTTAAGAGCTGAGCGTGCAGACTCCTACGAACTGGAAGTATCAAAAGAGGCTGATTTTTCTGAATTGGCTATTGAACTCACAACCGGCACAAGGAGTATTTCACAGTCACAGACCGGAAATCTTGAATTTATGACAGATTACTTTTGGCGTGTGCGTGCTGTGAACAATCAGGGGCCCGGGGACTGGAGTGATACCCGAATGTTTACTACAATAATCGAAAGACCGCCTGTGGTTACGCTTGTTTCGCCGCAAAATGAGGCCGGACAAGTGCCTGTAAATCCGGTATTAAGCTGGGATGAAGCTGACCGTGCATCCGGCTATACTGTGCAGCTGTCAGCAAAAGAAGATTTTTCAGAGCTGTTACTTGATGAAGAAGTGCCCGAAACATCACTTACCGTTATTGAGGAACTTGATAACGCCTCAATTTATTACTGGAGAGTAAAGGCATCAAATATCGGTGGTACGGGCGACTGGAGTGATACAAGGACATTCACAACCGAAGTATTCGAAACTCTGATGTCTGATAATTATCCTAATCCATTTAATCCCAGCACTACAATTCGTTATCAGATTTCAGATCAGACACGGGTGCTGATGGATGTTTATGATGTGTTAGGGCGAAGAGTTAAAACACTTGTAGATGAGCAACAGGATGCCGGAGTGTATTTTATTACGATGGATGCATCCGATATGGCTTCAGGCGTCTATCTGATTCGATTTGTGACAAATAATGTAAATGATGTCCAAAAGATGACGCTTCTGAAGTAGTACTGAACCTATGAGATTTTTCTTAAAAAGCTCCTTGTTCAGGGAGCTTTTTATTTTTTGAAGAGGTTTCTTGCTACAAAAAAGATGTTTTCCTTTCGCTCTGTTAGTCTGCGCTTAAAGTATGGGAACCACATTGTTCCATAGGGAACATATACGCGGGCATTGTAGCCATCCTTAACAAGATCAATCATTGTTTCTTCTCTTAAACCATAAAGCATTTGAATTTCGAAACGCGGCTTCCCAATTTTATTTTCAGCCGCGTATGCTTTAACCCAGTCGATTAACTCGTCATCATGTGTAGCTATACGGGGATACGTGGTTTTTTCGAGCAACATAGCTGTGTACTCTTTAAAAGCTTCACGAATATCGGCCATATCCTGAAGGGCCACACGAGATGGTTCTTTATAGGCGCCTTTACACATTCGAACATCTGCACCCAGTTCAGCAAGTTCAGCAACATCCTGCTTAGTCCGATGGAGATAAGACTGAAGTACAATACCCACATGTTTCCCATAATCCCTGAATGCATCCTTAAAAAGATCAATGGTAACCTGTGTGTAATCCGAACCTTCCATGTCAATTCTCACAAATGAATCTTTTTCGCGGGCTTCATCAAGCAACCGGTACAAATTGTCTTTACAATATTCGGTATCAATATCCAGTCCCATCATTGTAAGTTTAACTGAAATGGTACTTTTAAGGCCGGCCGTATGGATATTTTGCAGAAGCCCGATATATTCATCAACAGTTGAGTCAGCAGTTTCCCTGTCTTTTACGTTTTCTCCAAGAAGATCAAGAGTAACTTTAATGCCATGTTCGTTGAAATACCGGACTTTTGAAACAGACTGTTCAAAAGTTTCGCCGGCAACAAACCGGCGGGCAAGTGCAAATGGTAGTTTCATAATCAATAGCTTTTAATTTTACTGAAAGTACTGAAATAGCCATTGATTATCACAAAATTCACCACTTTTGTTACGTAAAAAAATTTTGAAACCCTGTTAGAGGTTTAGCGTACTGAATTTTATACATTATAGAAGTTGTGATGTATAAACACTTACACCAGTAACCAATCGTAACACCATGAAAGATTTTTATAAATCAGTTTTGATAATAATTGCAGCATTTCTTGCAATGTTACAGGTGATGTTCGCTCAATCAGCATCAGATGCCTACCAAATTGAATCTTTTGAAACGGGCAGTTCTCCTGAGATAAATATTCGTACATCAGGAGGTAAAATTGAAGTTCGCGGACATGATGAAAACACCGTAACTGTTGAAATGTACGTTCAAAGACGTGGAACTTATTTATCACCCTCCGACACAGATCTTTCAGACTACGATATTACAATAAAGCAGGATGGCAACAAGGTAATAGCTTCTGCTGAAAGGGATAATGGCGGATGGTTTAACTGGTTCCGTTCAGATTCTGGATTAAGCATCTCATTTGTGATTAAAGCACCCCAGGGTTCTGAAGTTGAAGGAAGAACAAGCGGGGGCTCAGTATTAGCCGAAAACCTTAAGAACAGCACAGCACTGCGAACAAGCGGCGGATCGGTTACAGTCCGGGGTGTAGATGGAACGTCTGAATTCAGAACTTCCGGCGGAAGTATAACACTTGAAGATGTACATGGTGAGGTTGATGCACGCACAAGTGGTGGCAGAGTAAGAGCATCAAATATATCAGGAAATGCCAATTTAAGAACTTCAGGCGGAGGAATTACCATAGAGCAGAGCAGGGCAACACTTACTGCACGAACAAGCGGTGGATCTATAAATGCTGAGTTGCTGGAATTAAATGAGAGAGTAGAACTCAGAACCAGTGGCGGCAGCATTACGGTATCAGTACCACCAATTGATCATTTCGACCTCGATCTTTCCGCCAACAGGGTCAATACTGAATTCAGAAACTTTACAGGCACCATGGACCGGTCTAATGTGAAAGGTAAAGTTGGTGATGGTGGGCCGATGATATTTGCAAGAACATCGGGTGGCAGCATTACATTGACTTGGCTTTAAATCATACCTGAAACGTTCCTGTTTTTGTAGTTCCCCTTTCCATTTTTATTCTTGCCAAAAACAAAAGTATAACTTACCATTCCACTAAGGTTTCCCCCTATATTCTTTTCGGGATGTGTGATTTACTTTGCGGGGATGTTAAACTTCAAACTAAACCTAAAGATGGACTATGGAATCAGAACACAACGACTCTGAAGAGTTCACTCCAAAGGGAGCTATAGCGTTTTTTATCGTTCTTATGCTTTTCTTCTTAGCTACCTGGTTCACCCTCTATTTTGAACTTTTATCAAGGGGGTAACGGATGGATAAATCAGAAAAACTTGCATTAAACTTGAGTGGATTGCTGCTGCTGGTATTTTTCGGGGCAATCATGTACGCATCGGTCGCCAAAGATATTGACGTACCGACTTGTATTACGGATATGGATCCGTTTGTTACGGATACATTATTCCAAACCGCACCGGATACTTATGAACTACAAATGGTTGCCCGGATGTGGGCATTTCAGCCATCAGTAGTGCGATTACCGGTCGGAAGCACAGTAGATCTGTATGTAACTTCCCAGGACATCATTCACGGATTTAAAATTGATCGTAAAAATGTAAACCTGATGGCAGTTCCTGGTACGATTAATTATATGCGTGTTACATTTGATGAACCGGGAGAATATCTGTTTGCTTGTCATGAATTTTGCGGAGCGGCACATCATACAATGGCAGGAAGATTTGTGATTGAGGAGCGCTTAGACGAACCTGAGGTTGAGGGGGATATGGGCTTATGACACAAGACTATACGTTCCAGTTCTCAAAGTCATCCAAATATCTGAATGCTACTCTGCTTATTATACCAATGGTTCTTCTCTTTATTGGTATTTACGGTGGCTTGATGCAAACCTTTTTCAGAGCGGGAATTATACAAAGTGATCCGTTTGTAGGCGGAGATTATTACAAAGGGCTCACTTTTCATGGTGTGTTGAATGCAATTGTATTCACTACCTTTTTCGCTGTTGCATTAGGAAATGCGCTGATCCCTTATGCACTAAAGAAAAATCTGAACACTAAGATTGCCTGGGCTTCCGGTATTTTAATGTTGGGTGGATCGGTTTTGGCCGCGATAATGATACTTGTTGGTGAAGCAACTGTGCTTTACACGTTTTATCCGCCAATGAAAGCTCACCCGCTTTTTTATGTCGGTCTTGTTCTGCTTGTAGTTGGCTCGTGGCTTGCCTCCTATAACTGGGTACCTATATACCTTGAATGGAGAAAGGAAAACCTTGGCAAAAAAACGCCTCTTTCGGTTGTTGGAATGCTAACCACATTTATCATATGGTTTATTGCCACCTTAGCAGTAGCAGTTGAAATTTTGTTTATGTTATTGCCATGGTCAATGGGTTTGGTTGATGAGATAAATGTAATGCTTGCAAGAACTTTATTCTGGTTCTTCGGTCATCCGCTGGTTTACTTTTGGCTGCTTCCGGCTTATGTGATGTACTATGTGTTTTTGCCAAAAATATCCGGTGGAAAACTCTACTCTGATATGGCCGGGCGATTGGTATTCATGATGTTTATCTTGTTTTCCATTCCCGTGGGAACACACCATCAGTATATGGATCCCGCAATTGGTGCGCAATGGAAACTGCTGCATGGAATTTTCACTTTTGCAGTAGCATTGCCAAGTTTAATTACAGCTTTTACAATAGCTGCCTCTCTTGAATATTCTGCGCGACTCAGAGGTTCGAAAGGGTATTTCAATTGGCTCTGGAATCAGCCATACTTCGACAAAGAAAAATGGTTTTTCCCATACCTGATTTTAGGATTGATCATTTTCATTTTCGGTGGTATTGGCGGAATCGTTAATGCTTCTTACCAGATGAATACCATAGTGCACAATACTGCATGGATTCCGGGACACTTCCACTTGACTGTTGCCGGACCTGTGTTGCTGGCATTTCTTGGTGGTAGTTTATATCTGATTGGTCAGTTTATGAATAAGGAAATTCGCCTGAAAAGCTGGGCGATGATCTCACCTTATGTATATACCATTGGCTTGTTTATCATGTCATATGGTTTAAAGGTGGGCGGTCTTAAAGGTATGCCCCGCCGAACAAACACCGGCGCATCTTATGCAAATCCTGACAGTACGCTTTTCCAGCCCGACTGGGTGTTTTACATTGACCTGAGTGTGGTTGGCGGTATCATCATGTTTGTCGGAATTGTGATGTACCTGGTCTCTTTCTTTGGAACTGTGTTTGCTAAAGCAGACCCAGAAACCCGTGAAGAAGGGGCAACGGTTACATTCCCGATTTCGGAGTCACTTCATGATGAAGAAGCGAAATGGCTGAGAAACTTCAAACCTTATATTATAATTGCGATCATCTTAATTGTACTTTCATATACACCTGTTATATATGACGTATTACAGGCAACGTACGAAGGGTCTTTACCGTTTTCACCGGACAGCCCCGTACCACTGAGAGATTGAGTTATAATGGGTCATATTATCCGAAAAGCATTATTTTTGTTACTGGCTGGCGGACTTTTACTGTTCGCCGCCTGTGACAACCTTAGAGTTGAAGATTCACTTGCAGGGCTTGAATATAATCTGCTTGATCAGTATAACGATGAAGTATCATTTCCTGAACAGTATGCCGGAAATGTAGTCATCGTCAGTTATGTTTACACATACTGTCCGGATATTTGCCCGATGATCACTTACAATATGCGTGATATTCAGCGCGCTCTGCCGGACGCTGAAAATTTTATGCTTGTAAGTGTGTCTTTTGATCCGTTGCGTGATACACCTGAAACTCTGTATGAGTACGCGAACAATTACAGGCTTGATCAGTCAAACTGGAGGTTACTTACCGGTGATCCTGATACTGTTGAAAACCTGCTGGACAAATTACGAATACGTACTCTGAAATCACCAACCCGGTTTACCGAAGATGGAGGGCAAATCTATTTTATCGATCATACAGACCGGATTACACTTCTTGATCATGAAGGCAATGTAAGAAGAAACTATTCCGGCAGTGATGTTGATCCGGATATGGTGGTAAAGGATATAAAACGTTTATTGAGTGAAATTTAAGGTACATTTATTGAATGCTTCTAAATGGCATATTGTTTGCCATACTGAGACTTTTTAACATAAACCAATAACTACAAAACTAATAAAATGAAATCTTTATTTATTAAATCTTTATTTATAATGCTGGTGCTTGCACTTGCGGGTTGTAATGGTGACACACCTGAACAGGCGCAAGAGGAAGAAGCAGTTGATGACGGAATTCGCACCATAGAAGTTTACGGTACGGATGATATGAAGTTTGTTGTGCGTGAAGCAGAAGAAGGCCTCGTTACCGGTGGTGCAGCCGGGCAGTATATCTTGCTCGAAGCTATAGAAGCATCACCCGGAGAAGAGCTTAGAATCAGGCTTACTACAAACAGTACACTTCCTCCAACTGCGATGGCTCACAATCTTGCAATTGTAGATCTGGGAACCGATGTGGATGACTTTGCAAGAAAGTCGATACAGGCTGCTGATAATGAGTACATTGCGCCGGAATATGAAGATCAGATAATTGCAACTACCCGTATGCTGGGTGGCGGTGAAACTGACACTATAACATTTACAGTGCCGGAAACACCCGGTGAGTATGATTATGTGTGTACATTCCCCGGTCACTTTGCAGCAGGAATGGTTGGAAAACTAATTGTTGAATAAATCCTGCTTTAAAAAGAGATAAATAAAAAACCCTGTCAAATTTTGACAGGGTTTTTTTATGCAAAAGATTTTTGGATTTTGCTTGATTAATCTTCTTCAAGCAGATTTTTAACATATTCATTTTCAGGATCCATTTTAAGAGCCTGCTCGTAGTATGTTTTAGCTTTTTCATCATGGCCGCCCTTCTTCATCAGGTCGCCCATCAAAATCCAGTTTTCAACGTCTCGCGGCTCACTTCGTATCCTGTCCAGCAAATACTGAATTGCTTCTTGTCCGCTTCCGGCCATTAGCTTATACAGTACCATATTTCTGTGCGCTGAAGGGAGGTTATCAAGTGCTATGGCTCGTTCAAAATCTTCTTTAGCCTTCTCTGCATCATCCTGGTTTAAGTGAGCATAACCTCGGAGGTTAAATAACCTGCCATTTTCAGGATCTTTTTCAATCGCATCGTTCAGTGATTTTATGCTGGTATCCCACTGACCCAGTTTTTGCATCACTTCAGCTTCAAGAGTGTATCCTTCGGCGGCATCAGGATTTATTTTCTGAAGTTCTCTTGCCATATCAAGGCTGCGATCAAGGTCCTTTTCATGCAAAAGCTCGTAGCCTTTTTTATGTTTTTCTTCGAAACTCATTGTTTAATTCTTTTCCTCTTTTTCAGTTATATCTTCAAATTCAGCATCTTCAATCTGATCCAGTTTATTGCTCCGCCTTTGATTGTTATGATTTTGACTATACGGATGTCCAGACCTGTTTGAAAACGTTGAACTTGATTTTCTCCGGTTTCGGGTAATAATTCTGTACAATATATAAACGGCTAATGCTAAAAGTAACCACTTCATGAATCTGGTATTATGTGTATATGTGTATTACCCCGAATCGGCTGGTGAAATATTTGTTCTTCAAGATACGATAAATGATCCGGATTATTCACAAAATCAATTTCCGTTGCATTAATGATCATGAGTGGGGCTTTATTGTAGTGATAAAAAAATTGATTATAAGCATCACTTAAATCCTGCAGATAATCTTCGGTTATATGACGCTCATAATCACGCCCTCTGCTTTCAATATTTTGCATCAGCCGGTCAACAGAGCTTTGCAAATAGATCACTAAATCAGGCCTTGCGGAAATACCCGCCATGATTCCGAAAATATTATCGTAAAGAGCCATTTCGTCATCATCAAGATTCAGGCGGGCAAAGATTCTGTCTTTTTCAAAGATGTAGTCTGAAATTAAAAATCCATCAAAGAGATCGCGATTAGTCATTTTTTGTTGCTGCTTAAAACGGCTGGCTAAAAATGCCAGCTGGGTTTGGAATGCAAATCTATCTCTGTCTTCATAAAATTTGGGCAGAAATGGGTTTTCTTCAAACTGTTCAAGTACCAGCCGTGCACCGTACTTTTTTGAAAGCAGATTTGCCAGAGTGGTTTTCCCTGCTCCGATAACTCCTTCAATAGCTATGAAGTCAAATTTGTTTGGCATATTTACCAGTTAATCTCAGTTTTTTCAATTTGCATCGGCGGAGCATCCTCAATCATTTGTTGAATCGATTTCCCCGTCACAGGATCTTTCCAGTCCGGGCTCGTTTCCTGCATAGGCAAAAGAACAAAAAGACGCCGGCTGTATTCCTGATGTGGAATAATAAGGCTCTCTTTTTGAATCGCCAAGTTACCAAACTGTATGATATCAAGATCAAGAATTCTTGGCGCCCAGCGCTCTGGATTTTTTTCCCGTCCGGCTTCTTGCTCATACTCTTTTAGTTCTCTAAGCAGTGGTTCTGCCGAATAAGACGTAAATATTTTCACTGTTGCATTTAAAAACTCATACTTCGAGGGGCCAATCGGTTCAGATTTCCATATGGAGGATTTAACGATCGGTTTTTCTGATATAGATTTTAAAAATTTCCCCGCTTCGTAAAGTGTACTTGTTTTATCACCGAGGTTTGAACCAAGTGCAACGGTTACCGATTCCATATCATTCGTATTTCAGCGTGAGCGGCGGCGGGTTCGATGGGTGGATTCAGTTTTCTCACGGCAACCGTCAGCTTTTTCACATTTGGAAAAGTTTCGAAAAGCTTATTGCCAATCGAAATGCAAAGCGTTTCAATCAACTTCTCAGGTGATCCCTCAATAACAAATCGTACAATTTCACAGGCTTGCTCATAGTCGAATGTCAGTTCGAGATCGCTCGTATTTACAGAAGCTCTGAAATCGCCCTCTGCTATAAGATCCACCTCAAAAGTGTTTCCCTCCTCCCGCTCTTTTTGATAATAGCCATGCCGGCCTTTTATGGTAAGGGATTTCAGGGTTACTACATCCAGAGACATTTTACAGGGTAGCCACTTCGAGTTTTTGCTCTAACTCTCTCAAAATTCTTTTATGCTTCGGGCTTGTTTCAAGCCGTTCTTCGATTGTTGAGATAGCATGAATAACTGTAGAATGGTCGCGGCCGCCAAATTGAAGCCCAATTGATTTGAGGCTGGATTTTGTAAACTTTTTTGACAGATACATCGCCATTTGGCGGGCTTCCACTATTTCCTGCTTTCTTGTTTTTTCTCTAACCTTGTTAGTGTCTATTCCAAAATAATCGCAAACGTAGTTCTGAATTGATTCAATCGAAAGCTGCGACTGAGAACTTTTCACCATATCTCTTAAAACAGACTTGGCCATTGCTAAATCGATCTCGTCAATGTGCTTTAATGATGCTGTTGCGAGAAGTTTTATGATGGCGCCCTCTAAATCCCGTACGTTTGATTTGAAATTATGGGCGATAAATTCAATAATGTTCGGATCTATAGTTATTCCGTTGTCATTTGCCTTGCGCTCAAGAATAGCATAACGGGTTTCATATTCCGGGACCTGTAAATCTGCGCTAAGTCCCCAGCTGAATCGCGAAATTAAACGTTCTTCAATATCGGGGATGTCTTTAGGTGCACGGTCACTGCTCAGAATAATCTGCTTGCCTTCCTGGTGCAGTGCGTTAAAAATGTGAAAAAATTCTTCCTGTGTTTTTTCTTTCCCGCTGAAAAACTGAATGTCATCAACAATCAGTACATCAATGTGCCGGTAGAACATTGTGAATTCACTGGCCCGGTTATTACGAATTGCCTGAACAAACTCATTCGTAAATGTTTCTGATGAGACATAAAGCACTGAAAACTCAGACCCAAACTGCTCTTTAACTTTATTTCCAATACTTTGAATCAGATGAGTTTTGCCAAGCCCGGTTGTGCCATACACAAAAAACGGATTGAAAGAATTTTTTCCGGGGTTTTCAGCAATTGCCATCGCTGCAGATCTCGCAAGCCTGTTGCAGTCTCCTTCTATATAACGATCAAAAACATAGTTACTGTTAAGGTTGGAATCGATGTTTGTCTTTCTGATTCCGGGAATTACAAATGGATTTTCAATTTTGCCAGGATGGTAATCACTATATGTGTTCATTTCCTGGGGCTGCGATGGAGGCATTGGGCGCTGTGGAAGGCGAACAGACCGGTTGTCTTCATGTCTGTCAGATTTCTCGACCAAAACGGAATACTCAAGCTTACCATCGCTTCCTAATACCTTAGCGATTGTGGATCTTAGCATGTTATAGTAATGCTCTTCGAGCCACTCGTACCAAAACTGACTTGGCACCTGAATAGTTAGTGTATTGTCTTCGAGCTTTACTGCTTCTATAGGTTCAAACCACGATTTAAATTTCTGGTAGCTGATGTTGTCTTGTATAATTTCTAGACATTCACTCCAGGCCGATTCAGCTGTTAGCGTATTCAACGTATAATGCCTCCTAAATTCTGAAAAAAATTTGCATAATTCCTTTTGTTATCCACAGACGGGTAAAGCCACAGGTTACTGGCGGAAAAAGAAAATGCCAATTTATTGGGCTCAAATCAAACGAAATTTTACTCAAAAACAGAAAGTTATCCACATTTAATTTAACATGATAAACCAATGCGCTGCATGTAATTATGAATAATTTAACAGAATTGCTAAAAATTACTTGACAGCGCTTAACGATTACGTAACACACACTATAACGGGGAGGCATCCGTCATTCACACCGAATAAAAACTTTTCCACAAGTTATTCACAAATAAATTAGAATAATTACGCTTGATTTTTTCTTTGGAATACCAATGTGGTTTTTACACCACTATTCGGTTCAAAATGAGCCTTCTGCAACTACGAACCTGGGGTTATTATCGAGGT
>SLAU01000352.1 GCA_007126675.1 Balneolaceae bacterium | reverse complement strand
TTACCATCGGCAGCCCAGGAACCAACTGAAACGGCCAGAATTGTATTGAGTGCACTCGCAGGCGGGTTTGATGCAGCCGATCTTCAAAAGCTTCCCGGCGCTATGCATATGGCACAGCGCAGAAGTGAACTGCCGGCAACGGCTGTAGCAGAAGGTTTGTCAAGACAGCTTCAGGGAGGTTTACCTGCATCAGATATACTTCAGAATCTGTTTAATGGTGAGGTTGGCGGAGGCCCTCCCGGCACAACTCCTCCCGGTTTAGACCGTGATCGTCCGGGCAGACAAGGAGGTCCTCCGGGCGGCTGATTAATACTGCAATCTATAGTCGGATGCAGATTTTGGAATCACTTGGGTAAAACTTTGAGAATTCCGGGATCTGCATTTTTTTTGCTTACCAAACCCTGTGAAAAATCACTGATCAAAGTATCAAAAGAAATTTAAAAAAATATGTAACGATTCAGAGAGTCAGTCGTCAAACAGGTACTCAGTAAGAACAAAATCTTTAAAAACATGATTAATCAAATTTTTATGAAAAAAATGAAATCTAATTATACACAGATATTAGCGGTTATTATTGCCCTTGGAATGGTATTTTTCACAGGTTGTGATTCAACCGACAGCACCCCGGAGATGGGAACTCTTGAAGTGAGATTATTTGATGCTCCTGCCGATTATGATGAAGTGAACATTTTCGTGGAGCGGGTTGAAGTAAACAATACTGAAGGAGACGAAGGTTGGGAAGTTATCAGCGAACCGATGCAATCTTACAACCTGCTTGAGCTTACAAATGGCGTATTTGAAGTGATAGCTGATGCTGAACTGGAAGCCGGACTATATCCGCAGATCAGGTTAGTTCTGAGCCGTGATGAAAATAGTGTGGTTATTGATGGTGAAAGCCACGGACTGTTTGTACCAAGCGGAACTGAAACTGGCGTAAAACTAAACGTTGATGCTGAAATTGAAGCAGATATGACTTATACACTGCTTGTTGATTTTGATGCACTGCGTTCGGTTGTTAAAACAGGTCAGGCACCAACGCCCGGTTATATCCTGAAGCCGGTGATCAGAACTGCAAATCTTGTTGAGACGGGCAATATCGGTGGAGTGGTTGAGCCTTTTGATGCGAGAGCCGTTGTTTATGCAATTGCGGGAGACGATACACTATCCACCACTTTTGCTGATACAGATACCGGTGAATTTCTGCTGGTTGGCCTTGAAGGCGGCCTCTATGACGTTTCAGTAGAAGCAAGAGAAGAGGGTTACCTGCCGGCTGAATTGAGCGATGTAGAAGTAGTTACCGGCGAAACCAACGATGTAGGAACAATAGTGCTTGATACCGAAGAATAGATAGCACACCCCTATAAATAATCAAGAGAATATAGCCGCACCTCCCCGGGTGCGGCTTTTTTTATAAACTCATAAATCTTATTGAACCGATAAGTAAAATGATTCAGAATGTTCATCAACCATCAAAGTAAACTCACCCGATTCAAATACCTTTTCTCCGTTTCTGTCAGGATACCAAAGTGACTTTTCCGGTTTTATCTCAAAGGTAAGAGTGGCTGATTCACCCGGCTTTAAATGTACCTTCTCAAAATATTTGAGTTCTCTTATAGGCCTGGTAATTGATCCATAATGGTTTCTTAAAAACCACAATACGGTTTCCTTCGCTTCCATATCTCCCGTGTTTTCAAGTGTAACCGATGCAGTGATGCTTTCGCCCATTCGCACCTCATCAGCCGATAGTGTAAGGTTGCTGTATTCAAATGTTGTATAGCTCAGACCGTCACCAAAAGCATATAGATTTGTATTACCCGTGTTGTTATCGATATGTGTCTCAGGATCGGGATTGTAAAAGCCAAGTTCACTGCTTCTGTGATTGTAATTGAGATAATGGCCGGTATATTGCGGATAGCTGACAGGAAGTTTTCCGCTTGGACTAATTTTACCGCTTAACACATTAGCTATCGCCTCCGCACCTTCAAAACCGGGTAATCCTGCATGCATAAATGCGTCCAGGCCACGGTATACATCCGTAATAATTCGCGGCCTGCCTTGCACCAGAATTAAAGTTAGCGGAGTATTTGATGTTGCAAGTAAAGCGATCTCATCCCTTTGATCCTGCGGCAATTTCATGTCTTTGATATTTCCAAGGAACTCGGCATAGGGCTCTTCGCCGCCAACATAAATAATGGCATCGGCACGGTTCAGGCGTTCGGTAAATTCTGGTGTGGATTGATTTGGAAGTTCACGAATAAGATCAATATGAGTATCCGGAAATTCCTGATTTAATGCCGTATACACTGTATGCATATAGTCAGGATACATTTCTTCAGAGGCTCCCTGCCACTGGAGCGTCCAGCCGCCACCCAGATTTCTTTTGTTATCAGCGGTGGGGCCGGCTAATATGATACGGGATGGGTTTTCAAGTGGCAGTGTTCCATTCTCATTTTTTAGCAAAACGATAGATTCTTGTGCAGCTTCAAGAGCCTTTTGGCGGTTATTATCATGACCTATACGATCAAAACGGTCGTTTCGCGGATATGGGTTTTCAAAAAGGCCGAGCTCGAACTTAAGCGTAAGAACTCTGCGTACCGATTCATTAATCCGCTCTTCCGATATCCTACCTTCATTGTATAATTCAAGAACGGCCTCGTTAAAATTGAGATCGAGAGGGTTCATGCTTACATCCACTCCCGCTTTTACAGCCCTGTATGCAGCCTCCTTATAATCAGGAGTGAGGTTGTGCATTAAATGAAGCTTGCCGATGTCATCCCAGTCGGTCAGTACCACTCCATCAAATCCTAGATCATCGCGCAACAGACCGGTTAAAATTTCCTGTGAGGCAAGAACAGGCACACCATTCAGGTCTCCGCCACTGGCCATAATAGCTTTTAAACCCGCGTCAATTGCAGCCTCAAACGCTGGCCGATGAATTTCATGCAATTCCTGCATTCCCATCGAGATTGGGGCGCGATCCCAGCCGGTTCCCGGATCGGAATAGGCAACAAAATGTTTTGCAGTGGCTGCTACTTTATATGGATATATATCCTCATTTTCCTGCAAACCTCTAACAAACTCAACGGCCATTTCGGAGGCCATATATGGATCTTCACCAAAGGTTTCGTAAAGCCTCGACCATGCCTGCTCCACGCCAAGATCGAGCACTGGCATAAAAATCCAGTGGTGGGCAAGATCGGCAGATTCGTAAGCAGTAACCCAGCCCATATTGTAGGTGTGTTCTCTGTTAAAAGTTGCAGCCATATTCAGCGAATGGGGGAAAATTGTGGTTCCCCCCAGATAACTTGCTCCATGCATATGGTCTATTCCATAAATGATAGGAATGCCCAGCCTAGATTCTTCCATAGCAATCCGGGTAAGTTTATCCATATACTCAAACCACGTATCGGCCGGCGCTGCATCGCCATTTATAAAAGAGCCTACATGATGGTTTCTTACAAAATCGCGGGCTTTTTCCTCATCAAGCACAACATCCTTTTGTTCCCCTGTGGTATTGATAACCGTAATATCGAGCTGACTCATCTGACCGATTTTTTCTTCGATGGTCATCCGGCTCAGCAGGTCTTCCACACGGTTTTCGATCGGTTCATCAGGATTTAGGTAGACTGGATCATCGTTATTTTCAGTGCAGGAAAAAACGGTTATGAGAAATAAAAAAATTAAAAACAGAATGGATTTCATTTTTGAAATTTTTTCAGATTAATATGCTTTCCGGTACAGTTATTTAACCTGTAGTATGTTTAAGGAAGTAGTTATATAAATTGATGCCGATCATTGTCTTCATCCATCATATTACGTACCTGTTGAAAATGCTATTTATGGCAGACCCTGGTTGACCAGGCTTGTTCCAAACTTTGATACATTTAAATTATAAAACTTTTCCCAAATTACTGAAAAAAATTTGCATCAATTTAGCATCTTTGTGCCCGGGCTATTGAAAACTAAATAAGTTACTATTTTAAAAATTACGTTCTCAAATGAGTCAAGATGAATTTTTGTTTCAAATAAAACGGAAATTTAGAAAATCAGAGCTTTTCAAAATCTCTGCAGCTTTGTTGCATTGGTCGACATGTAGCCTGGGTAAACGTAACCTGAGCGAGAAAAATAGTTTCAAAACAGTGAAAAAAATTTGCACAAAATGAGGTTTATCTTTAAAATGTAAGACACGTTACGCATCCGGGATTTTGTAATACAAAATTGATTAAATGGTGATGCGATAGTTCTTAATGAAATTAGCGGGATTAACATAATAGTTAACAATACTGACACCATTCTCTGCAATTTCACGAGATCTGGCTCTATTAATTAACCTTCTTTGTTTACTACCAAAACTTTGATGGCTAAAATTGTTACATATTCCATTTTACTAATCGGTTTATTCCTGAATCTCTCCTGTAATACTATGTCTCCGGATGATCGTATTTATACTGAAAAGAGTGATGACGGATGGCTGCTGATCGTTAATGATGAACCATTCATGGTAAACGGAATAAACTGGGATTACTTCCCGATCGGTACAAATTATGAGTACATCGTTTGGGAAGAATCAGATGAGTTTATAAAAGAAGCACTTAACTATGAAATGAGCCTGCTTCAAAATATGGGAGTAAATTCCATCAGGGTTTATACCGGTATTCCGCAAAGATGGATTGAGTATATCTATGATAACTTTGGTATTTACACTATGCTCAACCATTCTTTCGGCAGATATGGGTTAACGCTGGATGGCGAATGGGTTGGAGATACGGATTACTCCGATCCGCGTGTCATTGAACTTCTGATGAATGAAGTTACTGAACTGGCGCGAGAGTATC
>SLAU01000372.1 GCA_007126675.1 Balneolaceae bacterium | reverse complement strand
GGTATTTCAATAGTTCTGCCAAAATTTCTGGGAAGATTATTGATTGCTAACTGGGTTCCGTCTTCAAAAAGTGAAAAAATATCAGTGTAAGAATCGGTTTCAAAGGGCAGTAATCTGTATGCATCCAGCGGATCAACTTTATAACTGCCGTTTTCGCTAAACGTGAAATGGGTAATACCCTGATGGTTTTCAGTTTCAACCTGCAAAGCTAACACCGGAGCAGCAGCAGCCGGAATCTCTTTTCTGAAAACGCCACCGGTGGTTTTAGCATCCGGATTAACGCTCAGCGATGGATCTTCGCTATTTGCTTTCACCCAAAATCCCTGGAATGGAGCAATTTTACCTGAACCGTGGCTGCCTCCAAGTGTGTTCCAGTATCGGTATTCTCCGGCGACAGCATCCCAGATGTAGATAACATTATCCATGTTTTCTTTGGACCAGCTTGCTGCACCCCAGTCTATTGCAGCACCAAACGGATTTCCAATCATATTCCAGCCCGTATCCGCTTCGGCTGTGTAGGTTACGGCAAATTCAAAATCTCCATTTTGCGGAGTGTTCTCTTGTCCTGAGGCCGTTAGGGTTCTGGGCAGGGTGTCGTTATAATCAGCGTCTTCACTTACATTGCCAAAAACATAAAAGAAGTAACCGCGGCCTGCCACAAAATTATCGGATGAGCTTTCCGGCGTTCTCCATCTTTGATTATCGGTTCCCTCAAATGTTTCATCGTAATAGAGGAGATTTGGCTGCCGGTCAGGGAAAGCTACGCCATTCATTCCCTGGAGTGTGAGGCCGTCAAAAAAGCTTTCATAATCTGATCCCACCGGCGTACTCAGCATTCGCCAGCCACGCTGATTAATTGCTCTTCTGAACGTTAAAAATCCGTTGTTATACGTGATATTAGATGCTATAAAATTTCTTCCGGAACCGATGATAAGCTCACCGTTTTCAAGAATAATTTCTCCGCTGTCATCAACAATGATATCATCAAAGGTTCTGACACCAAATGGGTTATTGATCACTGCATTTTTCATCTGCATGAAATTTTGAATCTCCTGCTGAACCAGTTCGGGGAAATTAGCCGGATCATCACCGATATTAACACCGAATATTACCGTGCCCACACTGGTGTTAATTTCTAAAAGGTCGAGGTCACCGCGCAAAACCAGTATGTTGTCGTTCAAAATAAGTGTACCACTACCGCTCAGGCTTTGTAGATTATCGACTGTGATGTTGGCATTGGCTTCAAACTCGATAGTGTTACCTTCGGTGATAAAAATTTCTGTAGTTTCCATCACGGCATTTTGGCCAGTAACCAGAACATCATTTAGAATTTCGAAACGTCGGCCAAGAAAATTTATAGTTTCAACAACCTGTTGCACCGACCCGTTAAATTTAACTATGGCATCGTCTGCACCGGCCCAAAAATTTGTGATTCCAAGATTGCCTCCAAGTTCGATTATCGCATTTGAACCGGCTGCAAAAGCACCGCTTCCGAAAAAATTACCTCCCACTGTTAACCCGGTATTATCCTCAATATCAAGGGTTCCGTCAACCTGAATAAAGCCGGATACAGTAATGATATTTCCACCAAACAATACCAGTTGGCCGCCTTCCTGAATCTCCAGGCTTCCGATGTCAACATTTTGATCCAGATCCGGATAATCTGAAGCTCCGCCCGGAATTACTACAAAGGAACCTTCGCCGGGAATTGAACCGAGAGACCAGTTTTCTTCACGATTCCAGTCGATACGCTGGCTTGGAGGCCCTCCGCCGGGACTCCACGTATTTGGCAAAACGATCGAAATTACCGGTTGGTGATCAACAGGAGAACCATCAAAACTAACTGTTACTTCAACATCTTCAATCGTAGTGCCCGAAGTTAAAATCGATGTATAGGTTGAGTTGGAACTGTTGAACGTAAAATTGCCGATTGTGGCATCCGGTGCTCCGCTCGAGGGAGAACCATTTACCATCGTTTGCTCAAGGCCTGTGGTGAGATCTGATTCAAGGTTTTCCAACACCAGGTTTCCAAAAATATCGCGAAGTGTAACTGTAACTGTTGAGGTAGCAGAACCATCATTTTTTATTACTAACGGATTAGCATTTACTGTAGATTGGGTCATATTTGGTTCAGCTGCAACAACTACAAAGGGTTCGCTTGTACCGGAAACGCCAAATACGTCCGGATCTTCAGCACTCAGAGATACCGAGGCCCCGCTGGTTGTAAGAGTAATAGTATGGTTTTCAAGAAGCCCGTTGGTAATGGCTGCAGTACTGCCGGCAATGATGTTTGATCCAGATGAAAACTGAAGGTTACCGTTGTAACCCTCCACCCGGTTACCATGCTGATCAACTGCTTCAACGGTGATGTTGAATGGCACACCCGCAGTTTGCTGCTCCGGACTGCCGTTATCCTGTGGCAGGTAAAATTTGAACTCTGCGAGAGGTCCCGGTATAAAGTCTGTCTCAATACCGGCAATCAGTTCATTAAGGTTATTTCGTGCCTCAACAGTTGCCGTTCCAGCTACTGTTGAGGAGATTAATGCAGCAGTATAGGTTCCGTCATTTTGGTCAATTGCGGTAACTGAAGATCCTTCTTCCAATTCTACACTCAATGTTCCGGTATCCGTTTCAATGGAGATGATTTCGCCGCCGGTAGTGAGGTTATTCTGAAACTGATCTCGAAGCTGCACAGTAATTGTTGAGGTACTGGAACCGTCGGCAGTGATTTGTTCAGGATCAGCAGTAATTGTTGTGTTATTGAAATCTACATCTGAAGGAGTAACAGTAAAGATGTTACTGCGACCGTCTCTTGAAACAGAGTTTGAATCATTATCAATACCTTCAAAATCAGCATATACTCGGGTTTCGCCTGATGAAATGAGACTAATAGTAGTTTCAAGAATTCCATTCGTAAAGTCTGCTTCGGTGAATGCGGTTTGCACAGAACCTTCGAAATCGGCATCGGCTGTTAGTTCTATATCACCTTCGAAATCACCTTCAAAATCTTCGAGTATATCATGGTCACCATTAAGCGCTGTAACCCTGATTGTAAATGGAACTCCGGCCTCTTGCTCCCCGATCGGGTTGCCGTCGGTATCTGTAATTTCAAACCTGGCAAAATCACCCGGAAGAATAATAAGAAATGGATTACTTGATACAGGATCACTAATTCCGCTAAAGGATACCTGAAGTGTGTATTCACCTAATTCCGCATCATTACTGATCTCAAGATTATCAAATATCGCAATTCCCTCATTATTGGTTGATACTGTTAAGGTGGCGCTTGCCTCAAATACATCAGTTGCTTCCTGTCCCTGATCATCCAATGCTGTAACTGATACGTTTACATTATCCTTAGGTACGTTGTTACCTAAATTATCTCTCAATTGCAGTTCAACAGGGGGTGTAACAGTATTATTCTGAGCTGTATTTAGAGGCTGTTCAAGAAAAACCAGATCGGTTTCATCCCGCGGACTTATCACTATCTCATCTGAAGTAGCACTGCTTAAACCGGTGCCGGAAAATCTAAGTGTAATAGTGTTTGCTTTCTCAACCGAGAGGCCGGAAAATGTGACCACACCATTATTGGCAATTTCAGTGGTTGTGCCTAAAAGGGTTCCGCTGCCTGTGGCAATCTCCACTGTTACTTCAGTACTGTTGTCTGTGGTTACCAGGTTGCCGAACTGATCCTTCAAATGGATCACAGGCTGCATTTCAAAAGGCTCGCCTGCAGTGGCAGATGCAGATGGCTGTTGTTCGATCGCTATTGCGTTTGCCGGCCGCGGTAATACGGCAATCGTTTCGGATGGTGTGAGGTCTGCGCCTTGCATAAAAGCTTCAATTTGTGCACTGCCGGTTACCAGCGATGCAAATGTGGCGCTTCTGCGGTTATTTGCCACCGTTAAAGCATCTAAAGGTATGCCACCGCTTATGTTAATCAGGCTCCAGTTAGTTGCATCATCAAGGGCAACATTTTCTATAAAATTTCCTCCTGCATCTCTGGAAATAGAATATACAGTGATTTGATTTCCTGCAAGAATACTTTGCTCAGAAAGAACACTCCCGCTGCCATCGGCAGCGGTTTCAACGAGTACCTGCGCAGCTGTACCCTGAGTGGTGCTTAGATCGCCATAATTTAAATTTGGTCCGGTTGTGCCCGTGTTACTGATCTGTCCCTCATTTGGCACATCAGTACTTGTGGGACGAACTTCCAATCCGCTGAAAGTTACCCTGCCCGGTCCCTGCCCGGGACCTGCAGTCCGGCTCTGGCTTGTTACATTAAAAATTGCATTATTACCGTCAAATGAATCATATTCTATCTCAAGATCGGTATTATTAGCACCAACAGGCTCAACCAGTATATCTATTGAAGCTGTACTGTTCCACTCAAAACCGGGAGGCAATGTTAAAATAATCGTACTGCCTTCTGTAAGCTGTGCAACGGATGTCTCACGAATGGTAGGACCACTGAGCGTAGTATATTCTCCTGAAATAAAGCTATCAATTGAGATGTTGGTACCACCGGATGCACGAATTACATCTTGGGCAAATAATCCATTTACAGCACCTAAACTCAATAATGGTAAAAGAGCAAGGAGTAATATTTTTGTAGATTGAGGAATTCTCATACCTTCTTTTTGTGCACAGTGATTTCTTATTATCACCGGTCTTTAAAAATACACAGGAATATAAGATTCTGTGAATTAGAATATATTTAATAAAAACCTGTAAATAAGACTTAATTACTGTATTAATTGTTACAATGATGAAGTTTTTATAACTATAGTAAAATGAAAGGAATTGTACTTGCAGGAGGCACAGGCTCACGGCTGTACCCGCTAACTAAAGTTACCAATAAACATTTGCTGCC
>SLAU01000102.1 GCA_007126675.1 Balneolaceae bacterium | reverse complement strand
CTTTTGCTGGAGGGCGATCTAATGAACTTCAAGTTTGGAATTCTGATACTTCTGAATGGGATGTAGTACAAACAAATTCTGGCATTGGTACAACAGGTGTAGAATTTATAGTTAATGTGAATACTGATGAACCAAAAAGGTACAGAATTACTAATGCATCAGCTGCTCAAAAGCTACATGATTTCAGAATTACTCAATTTGAAGACGCCCCACTATTGTTAGTGTCACCTTCTTCAATTTCAGATTTAAATTATATGGAAGGTTCAGGCCCATCAGATGCTCAATCATTCAGCGTTGAAGGCTCAAATCTTGATGGATCAGATGTAACAATAACTGCACCCACAGATTTTGAAGTATCAGATGCAGAAGAAGGAACCTTTGGGAGTACAGTTACACTGCCATCCTATGATGGTTCAACAGAGACAATATGGGTACGTCTTGAATCTGGACTAGGAGTTGAAACATATACTGGAGATGTTTCTATATCAGGTGGTGGTGCTGATCCGGTGAATGTAGCTGTTTCAGGTGAAGTTTTTGAGCCAATATTCTTGATTTATGAATTTACTGGAGAGGTGGTTGCACCGATGCAATCTCCGCCAAATGCTACAACTTCAGACTTTTCAATAAGCTCAGGATCTGTATCATTCGGCAGTGCACAGTCAGGAGAATGGGGTGGCTCAGGTGTTCCATATGCACAAGGTTCCGGAGGGTGGGGACAAAGCAGCATTGAAACGGCAAAATACTTCTTTTTCACTATTGAGCCGGATTTTTCTTATGGCATAAACTTAAGTAACATCTCATTTGATTATCGTGCAACAGGTGCAGGCCCTGATAATTTTGCTGTGGAAATAAATGGTGAAATTATTGATCAAGTTATTGATTTTGAAGCTAATGAAGTACTTACGTTTGATATGGAACTGACAGAATTCAATAACCTATCTCAAGTAGAAGTAAGAATATATGGATGGGATGGTGGTGGAGGCGATTTCCGTGTGAATGATGTTCGTCTCGATGGTGAAATGGTAGAAGACTTATATTTTGCCAACATTGACGGCAACGAAGGCTGGCGAATGCTTTCTCTTCCGGTTGGTGATGTTGCCGTTAGTGTACTTGCCGGGCAAAACCTGGTACAGGGTGTTACCGGCGGTGACGCATTTTATGATGATGGAGGTGAATACGAAGTTGCTGCGCCTAACCTGCTATATTATTTAGATTCTGTTGGTGATGATTTTCAGGAATTTGATAATTTCGATTCAGAAATTTCATCCGGCCAGGGTTTTATCTGGTATATGTTCGACAATGATGACTTTAACAGTGTGTCACTTCCATTTAATTTGGGTGTATCCGGTACCAGTCCGACTTCGGATGTTACCGTCCCAATTAACCCGAGTGATGATTTTACACTGATCGGGAATCCGTTTGCAGATAATCTGGATGCATCGGATGTAAGCGGCTGGGGTGATTTACAGGCAACTGGCAGAACGTGGGATCCTGATACTAATCAATATGTGGATACGGAAACCGAATCTCCGTTTACCGGATTCTTTGTAGAGACTGCGGTTGGGGGGGCAGGTGACATAACGATTCCTGTAGCTGCAACATCTTCGAAGACTATAGATACTGAACAATTCAGAATTGCACTTAGCCTTCAGGGCATAAATGACAACGAAGTGGCAATAAGTGATAACTCAACTTCTGTCCTTTTCCGTGAGGGAGCAACAAATGAGTGGGATATCTACGATGCAACCAAACTGGTACCGCTGCTTTCATCGTACGCTACCATCGGAATAGTCGGTGAGCGTGCCGGTGAAGAGCGTATCCAGGCAATCGATTCCCGCCCGGTTGATTTCAGCGGAGAGATTGAACTGCCGCTGGCACTGAATGTGTACAATTTTGGTGGAGAATTTGAACTTTCTGCCGATCTCATTAATGTGCCTGAAGACTGGTCACTCACATTAACCGATCATGAAACCGGTGAGACCACAGACCTTCGTGAATCTGCATACACATTTACATACAACAGCAGTGCTCAAAAAGTTGTGGCTGTAGAAAACAAATTGCCGGAAACATTTACCATGAGCGTTAATGAAACCGTTGAGCGCTTTACACTCACAGTTGAAGCCGGCGAAGCTGTAAACATCGATGAACCCGGAACAGGCCTGCCACAGCGTGTAGCGCTAAACCAGAACTACCCGAACCCGTTCAACCCGAGCACGGTCATCAGTTATGATCTGCCTGAGGCGAGTGACGTTACCATACAGGTATACGATATGACCGGACGCCAGGTAGCCACGCTGGTAAACAGCCGCATGGAAGCAGGCACGCACGAGGTAACTTTCAACGCAGGCAATCTTGCGAGCGGGGTGTATATCTACCGCCTGCAGGCCGGTGAGCATATGTTAACGCGGAAGCTGACACTAATTAAATAAGAGTGGATGAGTGGGAGATGGGGTGAGTGGGAGCAGAATTTCTCCCCCTCACCTTCTCTCCCCCTCACCCTCTCATGACTAAATTCTCGATACTCAATACTCAAAAGACTATGAAAACACTTATCACACTTATAATCATCACAGCCATCATCCTAATCACTCCCGAACTGCTATCCGCACAGCCGGGGCTTCCGAGTGCACCCGATCAGGTACCGATAGACGGCGGCCTTGCGCTGCTGGCTGCTGCCGGTGGCGGGTATGCGATTAAGAAGCTGAGGGACAGGAAGAAGCATTGATTCAGCGGCAGTCGGCAGCAGCGGCTGCGGTTGTTTTGGTTGCTTTATTAAATTGATGTAGCCATAATCACTGGATCCTTCATTCC
This sequence comes from Balneolaceae bacterium, assembly GCA_007126675.1. Taxonomy (GTDB): domain Bacteria; phylum Bacteroidota; class Rhodothermia; order Balneolales; family Balneolaceae; genus SLAU01. The sequence goes on along the minus strand of SLAU01000102.1, from coordinate 2,090 downwards.
ATCCCTTGCGGGATTCCATTCAGGATGACGTTGGTGCGCTGGGGTAGGGAAGAGCATGGCACAGCGGCTGCGCCGTTGTGCCATGCTTTTTTTGATACGGCCGGAGGACGTCATCCTGAGTTACGCGGTGCTTTTGCGCGTAGCGAAGGATCCATTGTTATTTATGTCTTTTTATCAGGTGTGCTTTTCCGCGTAACGAAGGACCCATTATTGAGATTATTTATTTTGAATATGCCATTCTATACAATCCAACTCAACAAAAAACTGTAAGGAATAACCCGTACAGGTTCCTTACAGTTATGAAACGCTTTTATGTTTACATATTGGCCAGCAAAAAAAACGGCACGTTATATACCGGAGTAACGAGCAACCTTCCGAAGCGAATTACCCGCCACAAAAACAAACATTACAAGGGATTTACAGCCAGGTATGATGTGAACCGACTGGTTTGGTATGAATACCAATCATCTGCCAAAAAAGCTATTGCAAGAGAGAAGGAAATCAAAGGCTGGATACGTAAAAAGAAATTAGAACTGATTGAGAGCCAAAATCCCGAGTGGAGAGAGTTGTACTTTGACGTTATAAGAAGGAGTAAATGAAATTTCACCACCACTGGATCCTTCACTCCACCCCTAACGGGATTCCATTCAGGATGACGGTGGTGCGCAGGGAGTGGGAGGCATGACGCAGCGGCAGCGCCGCTGCGTCATGCCTTTTTTAAAACGGGCGAAGAACGTCATCCTGAATCGTGCGGTGTTTTTGCGCACGATGAAGGATCCATCGCTATTTAAGGTTTTTCACCCGAAGTTCCTTTCCGAGCTATTAAGAATCAGAACATTTTGCAAAATTTCTCTGAAAATTCCATGATTTGCGCTTGACTTCTGATCGCAAAGCCTCTTATATTTAAGACTTCTGATAATTTGCAAAAATCATCAGAATTGAAGCTGAATATTGATTCCTCGGTAGCTCAGTGGCAGAGCAATCGGCTGTTATCCGCCAGCCGGCGGACGCTGGTTCGAAAACCGATGTTATTTATTTATTGATGTAGGATTTTTTTCCTCGGTAGCTCAGTGGCAGAGCAATCGGCTGTTAACCGATCGGTCGCTGGTTCGAATCCAGCCCGGGGAGCACAAATAAAAAAGGACTAATTGGTAAAAACCGATTAGTCCTTTTTTTATGGTGATTATTATATAAATCTGCAGACTGTACCAGAAAAGCCCCGGCTTTACTCACTATAACCCGGGGCTATGCTCGTTTATCCCTCCGGTATACTTAAAAACCCTGCGCCTTGATTCCGCAACACTTGCAGGTCCTCCGGACACTACCAGGTTGCTTTACCTTGCGCCCTGTACCTCCCGGTCTGCGAAGCTTCAGCATAGTAGACTGCCACCTGAACCGCAACACTTTCAGGTCCTGCGGACACCTGTTCTTCGTAGCACTACTGCGTATAAAACTTCGTAGTGTAAATTTCAACGAAGGAGAGCTACCAGGTTGCTCTTGATGTGTAACAAAAAAAGCCATACCGAACGGTATGGCTTTAATCGTAAAATAAAAAAACTAAAAAGGTAATTCAGTGAGTTTAGTTAAACCTGTCCCGAATTCTTCATGTCCTGGATTTCGAGGCGAATTTCCTGTGCAGTTTTTTTGATGTCCTGCAATTGCTTGCGTGCCCGTGTTCCTGCAGCTTTATTGCCTTTCTCATAAAACTTTCTCATATCTGGTTCGAGCTCTTCAATAAGTGACTTCATCTGATCAATTCTACTCATATAATTGTCCTCTGATTAGTTAACGTTATAGTATCTGTGTGCTTAAAGCTACGGGAAACTATATAACCGCTACTAAATGGTCAAATTTAAAATGACTTTTTTAGCGTTTATTGCCGTTTTTTATCAAAAAATCAGAGTCGATTCAGCCAAATCGGGATATTTAGCAAAACTTCCGGCAGTAGTTAACCGCAATTTGAGGCCTGAATTCAGAAATTCGTCCGGTAATTGCTCTTTTCGGAACTCTGAGTCCGTTTTATCCCAGGATGCTTTATCGGGTAAATGTTGTTTGATTACCTCGCTGTTCTCTTTTGCTGAAAAGATCAG
>SLAU01000302.1 GCA_007126675.1 Balneolaceae bacterium | reverse complement strand
GCATACGCCTGCCAAAAACCAGACATCACCTTCAGAAATCACAATGCCGGAAATATTTTTTCTTTACAGAATTTCGAAAACTTTTCCATAGTTAATTGGCTTCGCTCAACTTATCGTTACTCTGCCTTGCGTTCCGCTACTTATCGCCAAAAACAGACATGCCTGCCGACAAGGTAGGCTTGATAAGTTAGTGCTTTTGCATGTGGCCAATTCCAAATACTTAAAAATAGACAGTATAGATTGTGAATAATGAACCCTGATATCTGAACTATATACACTTTTCCTGTATCTTCCTAAACCTTTAAACAAAGTTAACCAGCTTAAAACATTCTCATGTCTATTTTGCTTGTTGCCCAGCGCCGCGATATGACACCGGTTAAAGAAGCACTTCTGAAAGCCGATCCTAACCTTGATATTGAAATCTGGCCGAATGTTTCTGACCCAAAACGCATCACTTTTGCAATAGCATGGAATCATCCAAAAGATGTTTTTAAACAATATCCCAACCTCAGGATGATCTCCTCACTTGGCGCCGGAGTCGATCATTTAATAAATGATGATTCCATTCCCGAATCGGTGACGATAACCCGCGTGGTTGCACCCACACTTACCAGTGATATGAGTGATTATGTGATGACAGCCGTGCTGAACTATCTGCGAAGCACGCATATTTTTTATCGCCAGCAGGAAAGAAATGAGTGGAACATGATTTTGGCTAAAGATAAGAAGGCGCATACCATCGGGATTATGGGGCTTGGTGAGCTTGGCCGCAGAACTGCAACAGATCTTGTAAAAATTGGCTTAAATGTTACCGGCTGGGCAAGAACGAAGAAAGAGATTGACGGTGTGAAAACATTCACCGGCGATCAGCTCGATCAATTTCTGGCGGCCACAAATATTGTGGTTTGTCTGCTGCCGTTAACTTCAAAAACGGAAGATATTCTGAATCTTGAGCTGTTTAAAAAGCTGAAAAAACCTGCTCACGTTATTAGCGTAGGGCGCGGCAAGCATCTTGTGGAAGAAGATCTGATCTACGCACTGGATGCAGATATTATTGACAGCGCAACCCTTGATGTTTTCCGGGAAGAGCCGCTGCCCGAATCGCATCCCTTCTGGAACCGGAAAAAAATTGTGATAACTCCGCACATAGCTTCCGTAAGTGATCCTGATGAAGTTGCAGAACTGCTGATTGATAACTACAAGCGAATGCTCTCAGGGATTCAGCAAAGGCATATCGTGGATAAAAACAGAGAATATTGAACCGTTATAATGCTGGCATATAGTTTGAAAGTTATCCGCCGGAAATCACATAAGGAATGAGAATAACTCTGATTTTTTTGGTAGTGATTATTGCAGGCTGTATGGGGCCGGTTAAAGATCTGTACCCTGAAGATATAGAGGAGCGTCCGGTTGAAATGTTTTTGATCAGCCATGGATGGCACGTCAGTATCGCTGTTGAGACAGATTACATCAGAGAGTTCATGCCTGAACACCCGGAAATGCCGGATGCGTTATATCTGAAATTCGGCTGGGGCGATGGCAGGTACTACCCTGATCCTGACCCCGGTTTCAGAACACTGCTGACTGCTGCGCTTTTACCCACCCGGAGTGTAATACAAGTTGTGGGAGTTGATATTCCGCTTCATCGTTATTTTTCTGCCAGCACAATCGTTAAGGTGAATGTGAGTGAGGAAGGAGTTGAAAAGTTTGCAGAATTTGTAGCCGATCGTTTCAGAAAAGATGAGAATGGAGAGATCAAAAAAGCTGCTGAAGGCATTTATGCGAACAGCGCTTTTTTTGATGCCACCGGACGCTACTATCTTCCCAAAACATCCAACGTGTGGACGGCACGGGCTCTGCGTCAAACCGGATTCCCCATCACCACACTTTATACATTGACTTCAGGGAATGTAATTCGCCAGGCGAGGAAAGAAGGGGAGGTTATACAGTAGGCAGTTGGCAGCGGCAGTCGACAGGCGCCACGATTACATTCAACCACATTAGCCCAATGAAACATCAAGAACCATCATTACACAGAAACCGATAACGGTGCCAATTGTGGCAATATCGGTGTTTCCGTGACGCTGAGATGTTGGTATAAGCTCTTCAACTACAACAAAAATCATAGCGCCTGCGGCAAAGCCGAGAGCGTAGGGCAAAATTGGCTGTATAAATATAACGGCAAGTGCCCCGATTACGGCAGAAGGAGGGTTTACGAGTCCCGATAGCTGGCCGTAATTGAAGCTGAGTCCGCGGCTTACCCCTTCACCTCGTAATGGCAATGAAACAGCCATTCCTTCCGGGAAATTTTGAATGGATATTCCAATTGCAAGAACAACTGCCGCTGCAACGGTTGCTGTGCCGGTGGGATCGATACCGGTTGCTGCTGCACCAAATAATACACCAACAGCCAGTCCTTCAGGTATATTATGCAAAGTAATCGCCATAACGAGCAGTGTGGCTCTTCTCCAGCTTGTTTTCATACCTTCTGCTGCATCGCTGGGCAGCCCAAGATGCAGATGAGGCACATATGCATCAGCTATTCTGATACAAAGCGCACCCAGTATAAAACCAACAGTGGCAGGCATCCATTTGATATACCCGAGTGATTCCGACATTTCCATTGAAGGCTCCAAAAGCGACCAGATACTTGCCGCTATCATAATACCGGCAGCAAATCCAAGCATTGCATCTAAATATTTAACACTCACTTGTTTTTTGGCAAAAACAACCGATGCCCCCAACGCTGTGGTAATCCAGCAAAAGGTGCCTGCTAAAAGTGCCTGCCAAACAGGGCCGAGTTCGTAAAACCAAGAGGGTAAAAATTCCATAGAATAGTGTTGTTATGTCCTTTAATGAGACGTAAAGGTACAATTATTTAGACGAGACTAAAAATATGTTTATCTGTTTTTTAAACAAAAGCGGTGTTTTTTATAAAGCCATGGATAATTATATATTGAAATTTAAGAGTATCTTAAAAGGAGACCGGCTTTGTACCTGCATGCAGGATTCTGCTACCTCGCAGTTGTTAAAATTTTTGATTTAAATACATTTTCATATTGAATTTTAAGTCTATAGTCATATCTGCGGCATTCATATTGGGCATTTACATTTTCTCAAATGTGCTTGGGGCATTTACTCCCATTCAGATTATGGAATACAATGCACGCGACTTTATGTTCGAGTTGCGGGGTGACAGAGATGTAAGCCATTCGGATATAGTAATTATTGAGATGAGCCAGGATGCGGATTTTGAAATTCCGTACAAATATCCATGGCCAACCTATATCTATGCAAAGCTGATTGAGAATTTAAACAAGGCGGGAGTAAAAGCGATCGGGATGGATGTGGTTTTTGATCAGCCTGATATATTTGATCAGAAAAATGATACACTTTTTGCCAATACATTGGAGAAGTATGGAAATGTGGTTCTTGCCTCACGTTATTCCCGGTTTATTGGCTATACCAGTGACGGTACGCAATTCGATGCTTCCCAATTTGTAAATCCAATTGGTGTTTTACGAAACGCAAATCCCAATCCCGGCGGCCTTGTTAATACTGTGACTAACGAAGATGATTTTGTCAGAGACTATCTGCTTTACTACTCCCATCATAACGAAGAGCGTTATGCGCTGAGCCTTGAGGTTTTACGTTTGTTGATGGATGAGGAAATCGAGATAAAAAAAGAGCCTGATAAATTCCATTTCGGTCCGCTATCCATTCCCACATTCCGTGGCAACCTGATGCATATTAATTACTACGGCGGAAACCGCACCTTCGATTATGTAAGCTTTGAGTATATAATTGATGATCAGGAGTTTGATACGGTGACAGAAATGGAAGCATTTGAAATGAACCTGTTCGATGATCCTGATTATGGAATTTTGCATCAGGGAATACTTGAGGATAAAATTGTTTTGGTGGGTGCTACCATGCCCGAATTACAGGATTTTCATTCTGTACCCATCAGAGGTTTGGGCGGAACCACACAAATGGCCGGTGTTGAAATTCATGCACATGCACTTCAGACAATCATCGATCAGGAATTTCTCTACTCGGTTTCAGCCTATGCTCAACAGATTATACTTTTAATCATTTCAATCCTGATTGTGTTGTGCACAAGATACTTTTCCGTGGTTTGGGGATTGGTGCTTGCTGTTACACTGCTGTTTGGCTGGTTAAGTTTTTCATACTATTCGTTTATAGCACATCAATTATTGTTTATTAATGTTTTGCCTGCTATTGCAGTTATATTTGGTTATACCGGAGTCACTGCATATCAGTTTTTCCGTGAAGAAAAAGAAAAGAGGCTGATCAAAGGAATGTTCTCATCCTACGTTTCTCCTGAGCTTGTTAAGAGTTTAATTGAACGGGAAGAAGCTTTTGGGCTTGGCGGACAAGAGATGGAACTGACTGCATTTTTTAGTGATATCACCAACTTTTCCACTCTGTCAGAACAGCTTTCAGCTTCCCAGCTTATCAGTTTCATGAATGAATATCTTGAGAGGATGACTGATATCCTGATGGAAAATGAAGGCACTCTCGATAAATATACCGGTGACGGTATCATGGCTTTTTTTGGTGCTCCGGTTCAGGTAGAGAATCATGCCTACAAAGCTTGCAAGTCGGCGATCAAAATGCAGGAATCTTTAAAAGAACTGCGCGAAATATGGAGGGAAAGGGATGATACACTGCCTCATGAACTTCTGAACATGCAGGTAAGAATGGGTATCAATACCGGTGTGATGGTTGTTGGTAATATGGGTTCATCCCGGCGATTTAATTACACGATAATGGGTGATCATGTAAATATTGCAGCAAGATGTGAAACAGCCTGTATCAAATATGGAACTGGTATTATGGTAACCGAGTGGACTAAAGAGGCTGCAAACGCAGGAAATGAACCAGAACTGCTATTTCGGTTTTTAGACAACATCAGAGT
>SLAU01000353.1 GCA_007126675.1 Balneolaceae bacterium | reverse complement strand
TTGGTTGCCACAAACAGATGTTCCACATACTCATCATCTTTTGTAGTGGTGCCTTTCATTCCCTTTCCGCCGCGGCGCTGACGTCGATAACCGCTAACCGGCATTCTTTTGATGAAGCCTTTGTTGGAGATGGTTACTACCACATCCTCATCGGCGATCATATCTTCAATATTGAAATCTTCAGCAGAATATACGATCTCGGTTCGCCGCTCATCACCATAACGGTCTTTAATGTCGATTAACTCTTTTTTGATGATTTCCTTTTGCTGATCGCGGCTTGAAAGAATTTTTCTGAACTCAGAGATCTTCTCTACAATATCACGGTACTCGAGATCAATCTTGTCGCGCTCAAGCCCTGTAAGTTTTTGAAGCCTCATGTCCAGAATTGCCTTAGCCTGTATATCGGTAAGGGCAAACTTCTTGCGAAGCTGTTCATTTGCTTCCTGCGGATTGCTTGATGCACGAATTGTTTTGATAACTTCATCAAGATTATCAAGTGCAATTTTTAAACCTTCAAGAATATGAGCGCGTGCTTCAGCCTGATCAAGATCGTAAATAGTACGGCGAATGATCACCTCTATACGATGCTCAATAAAGTGCTCAATCAATTCCTTGAGCGCCATAACTTTTGGCCGTCCTTTAACAAGTGCAAGGTTAATCACACCAAATGTTTGCTGCATCTGGGTATACTTGTAAAGCTGATTGAGTACTACCCCGGCATTTGCACTTCGCTTCAGCATAATCACAATTCTCATTCCTTCGCGATCTGACTCATCACGAATTTCAGAGATATCAGTGATCTTTTCATTATTTACCAGGTTGGCAATTTTTTCGATCAGTGTTGCCTTGTTAACCTGGTATGGGATCTCGGTAACCACAATTTGCTCGCGGTTGTTGCGCATCTCTTCAACATTAGCGCGGGCTCGCATTACCACTTTACCGCGGCCGGTTTCGTACGCGTCTTTTACTCCCTCATAACCGTAAATAATACCGCCGGTTGGGAAATCAGGAGCAGTAATATGCTCCATCAATTCTTTTGTGCTGATTTCAGAATCATCAATCGTTGCTACTATACCGTTTACAACTTCGGTGAGGTTGTGTGGCGGCATGTTTGTAGCCATACCTACTGCGATACCGGATGCACCGTTAAGTAACAGGTTGGGCAGCATGGCCGGAAGCACGGTAGGCTCTTGCAGCGTATCATCAAAGTTAGTTTGAAAATCGACTGTTTCCTTATTGATATCAGTCAGTAGCTCTTCTGCGATTCGCTGCATTTTCACTTCTGTGTAACGCATGGCTGCGGCAGAGTCGCCGTCTACAGAGCCAAAGTTGCCCTGTCCGTCAACAAGCGGATATCTGAGTGAAAAATCCTGAACCATCCGTACAATCGAATCATACACGGCACTGTCGCCATGCGGATGATACTTACCAAGAACCTCACCAACAATACGTGCACTTTTCTTGTAGTTTCGATTGTGAAGCATACCCAGCTCACTCATTCCATAAAGAACACGGCGGTGAACCGGTTTAAGGCCGTCCCGAACATCAGGAAGTGCCCGTGAAACAATCACTGACATCGAATAATCGATGTACGATGATTGCATTTCATCTTCTATCGTAATAGGTATAATTTTTTCTGTAGCCATTAGTAGACGTTAGAATTTATTTTAAAAATATTTATTTGATCAGATATCAAGCTTGGCGTATTTGGCATTACGCTCAATAAAGTCGCGACGGGGCTCTACGTCATCTCCCATCAGGGTTGAAAACATTTTATCAGCCGCGGCAGCATTTTCGATCGTCACCTGCTGAAGTGTTCGGGTTTCAGGGTCCATCGTGGTTTCCCATAATTGTTCAGGGTTCATTTCACCAAGGCCTTTGTATCTCGACACATCAAACTTCTTTTTCGACTTCTTTAAATCTTTGATGATTTTGTCGCGCGTATCGTCATCCCATGCATACTGAATCTCACCACGGCTGGCAGTAATTCTGTACAGCGGAGGCGTAGCAATGTAAACATGCCCGTTTTCAATAAGCGGATGCATATAGCGGAAGAAAAATGTGAGAAGCAGTGTGCGAATGTGGGAGCCATCAACATCAGCATCCGTCATGATGATGATTTTATGATAGCGCAGCTTTTCAAGCTCAAATTCTTCTTCGTGGCCAACACTTGTGCCCAGGGCTGTAATCATCGCCTGGATCTCCTTGTTTTCAAGGATCTTGTTGATCTTTGCCTTTTCAACGTTCAGTATTTTACCTCGCAGCGGAAGGATAGCCTGGAAACTTCGGTTTCGGCCCATTTTTGCTGAACCGCCGGCAGAATCACCCTCAACAAGATAAACTTCACTGAGTGCAGGATCTTTTATAGAGCAATCGGCCAGCTTACCTGGAAGCCCGCCTCCGCTCATAACACTTTTACGCTGAATGAGCTGACGTGCTTTTCGAGCGGCTTCGCGTGCCTCTGCAGCCACAATCACCTTTTCAAGGATTTTTTTGGCTGTTTTCGGATTCTGTTCCAGGTATTCGCTTAACTTTTCATAAACAATTACCTCAACAGCGCTTTGAACTTCCGAATTTCCAAGTTTTGTTTTGGTCTGACCCTCAAACTGAGGCTCAGCAACTTTAACACTCAGAACGCAGGTCATTCCCTCACGGAAATCCTCACCTGAGATATTAATCTTACTGTTCGACTTTATAATATTGTTCTTATCCGCATAGGTTTTGAAGCAGCGGGTAAGTGCTCTTCTGAATCCGGAGATATGCGTTCCGCCTTCACGCGTATTAATGTTATTCACATAGGAATGCACATTTTCCGTGTAACTGTTATTGTACTGCATAGCAAGCTCTACAGGCACATTCTCTAAAGTACCTTCTATATAAATAGGCTCCTTCATAAGCGGTTCGCGTGCCTCATCAAGGTAGGAGACAAAATCTTTTACACCGCCGGCATAATGATAGGTTGTACGGGCAAGCTCCTCGTTTTCTTCCCTTTCATCAAAAATTTCGACTGTAATTTCAGGGTTCAGAAATGCAAGTTCCCGCATCCTGTCGGCAATAATATCAAACTTAAACTCAGTGGTTTGAGTAAAAATTTCAGGGTCCGGCAGGAAGTTGATAATGGTTCCGGTCTCCTTTGTTTTACCTGTTGTTTTTAAAGGAGTTGTTGTAATACCTTTTTCAAATTCCATCACATAAATTTCACCGTCTCTGTGAATTTCGGCGCTGAATTTTTTCGATAAAGCATTTACACAGCTTACACCCACGCCGTGGAGACCGCCGGATACTTTATAGGAATCTTTATCAAACTTACCGCCTGCGTGCAGTTTAGTAAGAACTACCTCAACTGCCGGTAATTTTAATTTTGGATGTTCATCAACCGGTATACCGCGACCATTGTCAGACACGGTAATAGAGCCGTTTTCGTGGATGGTTAATTTTATGAGATCGCAGTGCCCGGCCAGCGCCTCATCAATGGAGTTATCCACAACTTCATTGATTAGGTGGTGGAGTCCGCGCTGAGCTGTATCTCCAATATACATTGAGGGCCGTTTGCGCACTGCTTCGAGCCCCTCTAATACCTGAATATTTGACGCTTTATAGTCAGATCCTTTCTTTTTTGCCATAAATGGGGTTGAGTAATATTAAAAATAGCCTCTTAGGAGCCTTAAAATACCGCTTAAAAGCGTTAATTCAAAAAAAGGTATGGTTTTAATTGCGTATTTCTGATTTGGCGTGAATACGGCTCTTTTGGCCGATTTGAGAATTGCGGGTTATCCACATTTTTTTCAGATCTTTATCAGAACAAAAATAATATGAAATTGTACATTGAATTTAAAAATAATAAGCGATATTTTTGGTGTCTATCAAAAAATCAGTAATAGATTAAATCATGGCACGCAAGGACGACATTACTGGAAGGCAGGCGCTGAATGGTTACAGGTCTTCAAAATCGAACAATAAGACCAAGCACCGCTTCCATCTTAATCTGCAAAAACACCGGTTTTATATTCCGGAAGAAGATAAATGGGTAACGCTGAAAGTATCAGCTAAAACGCTGAGAACAATCAACAAGAAAGGAATTTCAGCTGTATTGAAAGAAGCCCGCGAAAAAGGAACATTACTTAAAGAAGTTTAGAGGTAGTAAATAATGGCAAAGGGAAACAGAATACAGGTTATACTTGAATGTACTGAGAAGCCAGGAAGTTCGCGGTATGTTACTACTAAAAATCGCAGAAACACTACCGAAAGAATTGAACTGAAAAAGTATAATCCGGTGCTAAGAAAGCATACGGTTCATAAAGAAATTAAATAATTAATTATTATGGCTAAGAAACAAGCATTCGGAGAAGAAGCTCAGGCGTTAAAAAAGTCTCAGCGAAAAATGGCTAAAGTGATCATATCAACAAAAAATGCCCGCGGGAAATATGCATTCCGCGAAACGATGATTGATCAGGATAATGTGAAAGAGTTTATTGATAAAAGTAAGTCTTAAATCAAACTGAACACTTTTGAAAGGTTGCATATCGAAAGATTTCGGTATGGAACCTTTTTTTTTGCTTACATTTTGGAGGAAATATGAATATAAAAGACAAGATATTAGAAGACTTAAAATCTGCAATGAAGCAGAAAGATGCTGACAGGCTTCGTGTGCTTCGCTCCCTGAAAGCAAAAATTCTTGAAAAAGAGATTAGTGAACGAAAAGGCGGCGAAAGCAAGATTTCGGATGAGCAGGTTATTGAGGTGCTTATGAAGGCCGCTAAACAGCGTAAAGAGTCGATTGATCAGTTTACGCAAGGCGGACGTGATGATCTTGTTGAAAAAGAGAAAGAAGAGCTCGCAATTATTGAAGAGTTTTTGCCCAAAATGATGTCAGAAGATGAAATCCGCGCATCGGTGAAAGAGCAGATCACACAGCTTGGCGCAAGCGGTATGTCGGATATGGGGAAAGTGATGGGAGTTATGATGGGCAAACTTAAAGGAAAAGCTGATGGCTCAATTGTCAGCCGGGTCGTAAAAGAAGAACTTTCTGAATGAT
>SLAU01000081.1 GCA_007126675.1 Balneolaceae bacterium | reverse complement strand
CGGAAAAAAATTACCGATGCACTTGGCAAAGCAGGAGGTGAGTACAGAACTCATATTTACGATCACGGATTTTCAGGCAAAAAGGTTTCGCTGCAGGTTAGTGAATTCGCCGGCTTTGTAGATATTGCCCTGAAATTTATGGAGCACTCTATCGAGACGAACCACCGTACCGACGATCTGTATCATTCTTACAACATCATGAGTATGGAAGACGATGGCATTACCATCTCATACCTTGATGAGATGTTGGAAGGTCAGGTCGCAATTTTAAGCTCCGGGTATCTTGATTCGGAAGAATCATTGAAAGTTTTACATGCACTCCGGAAAAGTGCACTCTATCGTAAAGATCAGAACAGTTACATCCTCTATCCGAATAAAGATCTTCCCGGATTTCTTGAAAAGAATAATATTCCTGAAGCATCCGTACAAAAGTCGAAACTGCTGCAAACGCTACTCGAAAAAGGCGACAACAGTGTAATCGTTCAGGATATGGAAGGCGGATATCACTTTAACGGTAATTTCAGAAATGCCGGAGATCTTAAAGCAGAGCTAAATACTCTGAAATCAAAAGGATATGAGAAGCTGGTTGAAGATGACGGCGATACCGTTCTGAAAATATTTGAAGAAGTGTTCAACCATAAGGCGTTTACCGGCCGTTCGGGAACCTTCTTTGCGTACGAAGGGCTGGGTTCGATCTACTGGCACATGGTTTCAAAACTGCATTTAGCTGCTGCCGAAGTTTGTCTGAAGTCATTTAAAGATGATGCAGAGAAAGCGACCAGGGATTCGTTACTGAACCATTTTTATGAAATTGGTGAAGGGATCGGAATCCATAAATCACCGGAGCTTTATGGTGCATTTCCAACAGATGCTTATTCACACACACCGGCACATCGCGGAGCACAGCAGCCCGGAATGACCGGACAGGTAAAAGAAGATATTCTGACAAGTATCTATGAACTGGGTGCTTTTGTGAAAAACGGAATTCTCTATTTTGATCCGCTGCTACTCAGAAAAGATGAATTCAAAACGGAAAAAGGCACACTTAAATTTGTGAATGTGATGCAGGAAGCTGACAAGATAGATCTCTCAGAAAATAATCTCTGTTTTTCTTATTGCCAGGTACCGGTGATTTACCAAATAGCTGATTCAGAAAACATTGAAATTGTTTTCAGAAATGGCAAAACACAAAATATCGACAGTCTTACACTTAACAAGGAGCTAAGCTCTCACTTATTCACCCGTAGCGGTGAGGTTGAAAAAATTAACGTTTCGCTTAGCAAAGACCGTCTCAATTAAAACCGATTTGTTATGAAAAAACTATTACCGCTGACGATTGTAATGCTGCTGGCAGTTTTAATAACTGCTTGTTCAGATGAGCCACGGCATGATTTTTCGAACATTCAGATTACTGCTGAAGAAATTATCGGAAATCCGGCATACCAGGCAATTTCATTCGGTGCTTACCGCGATACCACCCGGGAAGTTCAGCCTACCATTCCTCAGCTGAAAGAGGATGTGCAGTTACTGCATGCAATGGGAGTAAGGATGCTGCGGACTTATAATGTGCATTACGATGAGGCCGCAAACCTGCTGCAGGCGATTCGGGAGATCCGGGAAGATGATCCTGATTTTGAAATGTACCTGATGCTTGGGGCATGGATCGATGCAAAAAATGTGTGGACGGATGAACCGGAAAGAATCCGGGATGTTGACGATCCCCGAAACGAAGTTGAAATTGCCACCGCAGTAGAACTTGCGCAAGAGTATCCCGAGATCGTTAAAATTATTGCAGTAGGTAACGAAGCGATGGTGCATTGGGCAACCGAATATTACGTGGAGCCATCCATCATCCTGAATTGGGTAAATCATCTGCAGGATTTAAAAGAGCAGGGTGAATTACCCGAAACACTTTGGATCACCTCATCCGATGATTTTGCAGCGTGGGGCGGCGGCGATCCGGTATATCATACCGAAGATCTGAATGCACTATTCGAAGCTGTAGATTTTATCTCTATGCACACTTATCCAATGCATAACACTTATTATAATCCTCAGTTCTGGGGTGTTCGGGATGATGAGGTGCACCTGAGCGATATGGAAAAAATTCGATTGGCAATGGATCGTTCGATGGAGCTGGCAATCAGCCAGTACGACAGCGTTGTGAGTTACATGCGAAGCCTTGATATTGATAAGCCTGTTCATATAGGCGAAACCGGCTGGGCCACCAATTCGAGCGGAAAGTATGGCGCTCCGGGATCGCGGGCAACGGACGAATATAAGTCAGGACTCTATTACAAAGATATGAGGGAGTGGTCAAATGCAAATAACATTACGGTTTTTTATTTTGAGGCGTTTGATGAGCCCTGGAAAGATGCTGAAAATCCGGATGGCTCTGAAAATCATTTTGGGTTGATTAACCTGGATGCACAAGCAAAGTATGCGATTTGGGACTATGTGGATGCAGGCGTATTTGATGGATTGACCCGCGATGGCATGCCAATTACAAAAACCTATGATGGTGACATGGATTCTTTACTGCAGGATGCGATGGTACCGCCAACGGATGCCGAGATCAGGGAAAGGCTTTAGAGTGGCTCACAATAATCTCATATAACAGATAATATATGTCAGCAAAAGAAACTCCGGCCAAATACCGGGTACCATTTATTGAAAAAACGGCTTTTGGAGCAGGCCATCTGGTTAATAACCTGATGCCTGGTGCACTCGGAGTTTTTTCTTTCTTCCTGCTTACCGCTTTTGGAATCGATCCCTTTTTAGCCGGTTTGCTGGGAGGGTTACCGCGGCTATTCGATGCCATTACGGATCCCATCATGGGATACATATCGGATAATACCAAATCCCGGTTTGGTCGCCGTAAGCCATACATTTTTATCGGTGCAATAGTGAGTGGTATTCTGTTTATGCTGATGTGGCAGCTTGATCCGGATGGATCGCAGATGTACAACTTTTGGTATTTCCTCTTTTTCTCTCTCATCTACCTGGTTGGAAATACCATTTTTGCAACGCCGCTGATCGGGCTTGGTTATGAGATGACCCCTGACTACAAAGAGCGAACCCGCTTAATGGGTATGTCACAAATTCTTGGTCAGATTGCATGGATGATTGTACCGTGGTTCTGGGTGCTGATTGCCAATCCCGACCTGTTTGAAACACAGGCAGAAGGAGTGCATAAATTAGCAATTGTGGTTGGTGGAATATGTATGATATTGGGAGTTCTGCCGGCGCTATTTTGTAAAGAGGTCGATCAGTCTACCCTCACAAACCGTGCGGATCTTAGTTTTAGATCAATCATAAAGAACTTCAAGGATCTGCTGTCAAAAGTTGTGGAGGTATTTAAAAATATCGCATTTGTACGGCTTTGTACAGCTACATTCCTGGTTTTCAACGGATTTCAGATCGTTGCCTCATTCAGCTACTTTATCATCGTGTTTTACATGTTTAACGGTGATTATGGTGCAGCTGGATCATGGCCGGCATGGTTCTCGACTGTAAGTGCATTTTGTACCGCATTTTTGATTATCCCCATCATTACATGGATGGCAAATAAGTGGGGCAAGCGAAACGCATTTATTATTTCAACATTCATTTCTATTGTAGGCTACGTATTAAAATGGTGGGGTTTTGATCCGTCAAATCCCTGGCTGATGTTTATGCCTCTTCCATTCATGGTATTCGGAATTGGCGGCTTGTTTACCCTGATGATGAGTATGACTGCCGACGTTTGTGACCTTGATGAATTGATTAACGGTATGCCGCGTAAGGAAGGTACATTTGGTGCTATCTACTGGTGGATGGTGAAACTGGGACAGGGTATAGCACTCGTTTTAGGCGGTGCTATTCTTAGCCTTGTGGGTTTTGATCAGAATGCAACCGTGCAAACTGCCCAAACCCTTACCAACCTGAGGCTGGCTGATATCATTGTGCCGGCTATAACAGCAGGTCTTGCCATCTGGGTTATGTGGGGGTATGACCTTGATGAAGAAAGGGCTGATGAGATAAAAGAAGAGCTTATCCGCCGCCGCGGAGAGTTGTAACAGTTTTGAGTAATTGAATAAATAACGAAAGAATAAATGGGTTACTAAATGTCATTCAGATCAGAAAAGTTTTTAAAGTTTAAAGGAACCAGTGTTCCGGATCAGATAAATCAGATTAAAAGTTATTCAGAAGAAGAACTGAACGATCTGTTTCTTGAAATTCTCAATAATGGAGTTCATGGCTTTTGTTTCAGCTTGTATGAAGAAGGCCAAAAACCGGGTGATGTTATTTCAGAAGCACAAATACGAAGAAGGCTTGAAATTTTGAAACCGTATTGCGGATGGATACGGTCATTTTCCTGTATTGAGGGGAACGAGCATATACCAAGGATAGCAAAAGAGCTGGGTATGAAAACACTGGTCGGTGCCTGGCTCGGCGACGATCCTGATAAAAACCGCGAGGAGTTAAGCGGACTTTACAAACTGGCAAAAGATGGCATGGTGGATATTGCAGCCGTTGGAAACGAAGTTCTATACCGGAATGACCTTACAGAAGATGAGCTTATTGAATATATCGAAGAAGCGAAATCGAACCTCCAGGGGATTCCTGTAGGTTATGTGGACGCTTATTATGAATTTGTAGAGAGGCCACGGCTGGCTGAAATCAGTGATGTTATTCTCTGTAACTGTTATCCGTATTGGGAAGGAACTCCGTTTGATTATTCCTTCGATCATATGCGACACATGTATCAGCTTGGTATAAATGCTGCCAATGGAAAGCCGGTTATAATAACCGAAACGGGCTGGCCAAGCCAGGGCGAAGGATTGGGAGGAGCTGATCCATCTCATATCAACGCAATGAAATATTTTATAAATACACATCTATGGGCAGTAAAAAATAATATCGAAACGTTTTACTTCTCATCATTCGATGAAGCATGGAAAGTAGATTCAGAAGGTGATGTGGGTGCCTACTGGGGCATATGGGACAGTAAAGGAAAACTTAAGTTTGGAAAATGAACACATTTAAAGCACTTGGACTTGAACCGGG
>SLAU01000358.1 GCA_007126675.1 Balneolaceae bacterium | reverse complement strand
TTGGGGAAGTCAGGAGTATAAGCAGCTGCAATCTTCACAATTTTATCTACAAAAATAAAAGAGCCCGGTTTTCAGTCGGGCTCTTTTTACTACGTTGGCTTTTTCGGGGTACAACTCTTAGAGAGTCATAATATTAGTAGTAGTTCAATTTTTTAAAATTGTTCCATTTTAATCTAAAAAAAATCACATTGGCGAAACTCTGCCGTGCTGAGGCTGAATTATAATCTCTTCTACGAGCGATCGGGGAGAAAGTTCTGAAAATTGAACAAGCAGTGCTGAGACATCCGAGGGGTTAATTAATTTATCAGGACTCATATCCGATTCATCCCATGAAGTGGAGTGAGTTTGGCCGAGGTTAACAGCCGTTACACCCACATTTGAATCTTTAAGTTCCTCCCTCAATGAGCGCGTATAACCCAAAACCGCATGCTTCGCCGCTGAATACGCTCCGCTGTCACCAAGCCCTTGCGTGGCTCCTACAGAGCAAATATTTATAATCAGCGCCCGATCCATATCTTCAAGTTCAGGGCGAAAACGCCGGGTGATATTTACCGTTGAAAACAGGTTTACATCAATCTGACTCCGGAATTCATTGTCAGTGGTTTCGGCCAGTGTTTTATATAAATAGCTGCCTGCATTGTTGATCAGGATTCCCGGTGCTGGAAAATTCTCCGGCAATTTGATCGATTTTACAGCAGGCCAGTCAGTTGCATCGCAAGGTATAATTTCAACTTGCGATGCACCTGCTTTTTCACACAGTGATTTTGTTTCCTTTAGGTTTTCAACATTTCTTGCCAAAAGCAAAATGGGCCGCCGCGTTTTTGCAGCAAAAGTGATGGCAATACTTCTTCCTATTCCCTGGCTTGCACCGGTAATCAGTACAGACGATTTGATATAGCTCATTTTCCGATAAAATATTTATTTATTAAAAGAGAGATGCTGGGCGAGGTTGTCCAAAATGGTATAATTGACCGAACTTCGCTTAAATAATTTAGATTTATTTTTCTGACTCACCCAATCATCCCACTCTAAAAAATAGAGAAGAATTAAATGACTAGATTATTTAAGCTGGTTCAAAAACTGATTTACTCTTTGGCCAGCTTCTATGGAACATTGATAAACTTATGAGTCTGCAAACTAATTCCCCATTCCGGGTTTTTTTTCACATAATCCACAATCAATTTTATAGAAGAGGGTGTTTCCCACTCGGGTTGCAGCAGCAAACGTGTACCAGGCGGACACTTCTCAGCATTTTCTTCGGCCCATTCAAGATCTTTATTTTTCAGCACAATGATTTTCAATTCATCCACATAAGGGAAATTTTCTTCAAGAGGTTTTTTAAATCTCTTGGGGGAAAGTGTAACCCAGTCAAGATGTCCGGATAGCGGTGAAGATCCGCTTGTTTCTATGTGAACTTGAAGTCCTTTCTGTTTTAGGCGAACCGTTAACGGTTCAAGGTTGTGCAACAGCGGTTCGCCACCGGTAATCACAACAAATTCTGCACCACTTACAACTGCACGTTTCACCAGTTCGCCGGTTGTAACCATAGGATGCTTGTCTTCGTCCCAACTCTCTTTAACATCACACCACCAACAGTTTACATCACAGCCGGCCGTGCGTATAAAGTAAGCAGCTCGCCCGGTGTGCGCACCTTCTCCCTGTATGGTATAAAAATCTTCAATGATCGGATATGAAACCGAATCCAGCTCTTTAATCTCTTTTTGGGTAATATTTTTTGCTTCAGTTTTAAACATATCAATCGCTGTAATCCACCCAGCTGTTTTCTGTTTCCCAAACTGTTACTTTTAGTTTAATCCCCTTTGGAATTCTGGCAGACGTTTCTTTGTGAATATACTCTGCAATTCTTTCTGCGGTTGTGGGTACCGGAATCGATTCATTCAATACGGTATGATCAAGGCCGCCTTTTTTTCCATCAGCTGCCGCCCACTTCAGTTCTCTGAAATCGCAAACCATATCTGCGGATTCCAGGTATTTTGATGGGTTCAATTTATTTGATGTTGCCTGAATATGCACTTTATAGGTATGGCCGTGCATACGGGCACATTTACCATCATATCCTTCAATATAGTGCGCAGCATCAAATGTAAATTCAGTATGTAAAGTCCAGGTTGGCATCTGTAATTCTTTAAATTCAAGCATCCGGGAATAAAGCCACTGCCGGATTTTTAACAAGCCTGAAAGATACGGTTTTTGTTTGATTAATTCAGATATCAGTATCCGCTAGCTCTGGAAATGATTTCATTTAACTTAGCTCAAGAGCGGGATCCCAAAAATGCTTCTCAATATTCACAGTGTAACGTTCCATAAATTCCACTCCCTCCTGCAAAAGACGTTCACGCATTGTATCTCCCGGGAAATAAGCACGGCCGCTTAGCTGACCCAGCCGGTTGATTACTCTGTGAGCCGGAATTTGCTGATCCAGCCCTGTTTTTAATGTGTTATTCAGCGCATAACCAACCATTCGCGCACCCGACCGAACTCCAAGATATCCTGCAATTGCACCATACGTTGTAACTCGACCCGGCGGTATTTGTGTCACAACTTCATAAACACGGTCATAATAATCATTTGAGCTGGAACTCATTTAACAAGGATTTTTTTGATTTTAAATCACTGACTAAGAAGCTCTCTGAGCTTTTCAGCTTTATCAGACGTAATTCTGCCGGATTTTTCTGCGATATGGACAGATTTGAGTCCAAGCTGCTTATACAGCTCAGCTGTTTCAGAGTTTTGACCTAACAGCTTTAAATGCTTTTTTAAGGTTTCTGTATCACCCCTTGCAACCGGGCCCGTTAAAGATTTAGACGTGCCCGATTCAAAAATATTTTGAACTGTTTGATTGATGATCGGTTTTAAAATCTCAATACTGTTGTCGATATCATTATCGCCGGCAACACCTTCTACCACGCTCATCAATGTTACCAGGTAATTGGACGCAAAAACAGCTGCAAGATGCATGGCTGCTTTCTGGGATCCGCTTAACCGTAAACATTCTGACTCAAAGTCTGAGATCAAAATTTCGAGATCAGACAAAAGATCATCATCACCCTGAAGTGAGATCCATATTTTCTTGAAGCTATCCGGACTTTTATTTCCGGGAAAAGTCTGAATTGGGTGCATAGAAGCTGTTTTGGCACCTTTGATTTTTAAATCAGATAAAATATCTGCAGAAAGGCTTCCGGAGGTATGAACAAAATTGTAACCGGACCAGTCACCCGATAAATCTGAGAATTTTGCAGCCACCTTCGCAATTTGATCATCGGGTGTACAGATAAAAATCGTATTCCCAAGTTCTTTCAGCGATTCAGGAAAGTTTTTACCGGCTGATGCAAGTTTGTCACTCGCACGAATTTTGCAAACTTCAGTTTTTCTGTCCCATACAGAGACTAGTGCAGAGTCAGAATCCTTAAAGTATTCAGCCAGAGAAGATCCGACTGCTCCAAATCCAATAATTGATACGGTTTTAAACGGGTTCATTACCCGAATATAGGCTGCTTTTGAATTTCTGCAAAAGCACTAACCGCTTCTGAGCTATTATTGAGTTTAAAATTGATCCTTAAATTCCATTCATCTGCTACGAGCAAGCCTGCAAAAAATGCTCCGATTCCCTCTCCTTTCTTTTCATCGCTGTTTAGATAATTCATTAATCCTGCCATGTTGCGGTCACGTACCATTTGGATTATTGAATTTAACTGACCGTTGTAATCCGTTAAATCACAGCAAAATACGATCAGAGCATTGTGAGCTGCAAGAACGTGTTCAAGTGCAAATGCAAGTTCCTTGATTATAAATGAACTCTCTTCTGTTATTTGTAAGCTTAGTACGGTAAAATCGTCCAGTGTGCATTGCAGCATCATCAACTGATTGTACAGGCTAAGACTTTCACTGTAAGTTTCATCTTCAATAAAAAAGTCGTCGTCTTCATCGCAAAGATCATTTCTCAGCCTGTCATTAACTTGTACTTCACCTAAAGGTGTAACAAAAGTTTTGTTTGAAGGCATTTGAAGCTTCTTCTTGTTTGGACCGGGAGCTGACTCTATAATTACTACCGTATCAAAATCATCTTTATTAATGTTTTTGTAAGTATTGCATACGGCATCGAAATTGTTTCTATCGATTTTTACCGGGCTAAACAACACACGTACAGGATTTGAAATAAATGGCTGGTTATATCTCGCAGTTAACAAACCCTCTTCTATCTCACGGCGGGTGAACGAGTTAATATTCATAGCGTTTCTCTTTTATTGAATGATTTAAAAATAACAGATTGAAATCCACTGATTACTATGAGGAAAACTACAAACATTTGCTTGCTTTCCATCATCAAAAACTGCTGAAAACAAAAAATCTGATTTTATTTCGACTTTTACACCATTCATCGGTTTTCTTAATCCGGTACCAATAGCCTTCAGCGCTGCTTCTTTCATTGTCCAAATTCTAATAGTACTTATGGTGTTGTACAAAGATTGTTCCTCTTCAGCATGCATCATCCGAGTTTTTAATCGGTCATTTACTGATCTGGATATCTCTTCCATATCCACACCAACAATATAATCTTTTGAGATTACTCCGCAAATATGCCGGGGGGTGTGCGAGAAGCTAGCAGAGATATCAAAATCCGCAAAGTGTACTTCCGGCTTTTCATATTTTTCTGTTAAAATCCTTATCTCAGTAGCCCCTAAGTGGGATTTTATCATTTTTCGGATAAGCCGTTTTCCGCTTCTTGTTTCTTTTGTTAATTCTTCCTCATCAGAGTTAAATAAATCTAACTCTCTCCACCCTACAAAAATAGAGTCGGGCAATTCGGGGTGATTTAATAAGGTGTACGTATATTTTTTAAACACTTAACAAATATCTGGTAATCCATATCTGTATGATAAACAAAGATAAACAGATATCATTTCATAAACGAGGACGTAAATTTTCATTTAATTAACTGAAGTTACGCATCACTCATGCCGTTATGAAGGCATATTTCTGAGGTGTTGTGGATAACTTACTCATACTGTTCAAGGCATGGCGAGTCGCTTCCACCCAGATTTGACTTTTTAAGG
>SLAU01000093.1 GCA_007126675.1 Balneolaceae bacterium | reverse complement strand
TGGATATTCTGTTTGTACCATTTATGACCGATACACAAAACGGATATTCAAGAGTCAGGAATTGTGCAATGGCACGGGCCATTGAGAATGAATGTTATGTGGCTGTTGCCGGAAGTGTTGGTAACCTGCCCAAAGTTCATAATATGGATATACAGTACGCTCAATCCGTAGTTTTTACTCCCTGCGATTTTTCATTTGCTACACAAGGAATAAAAGCCGAGGCAACACCCAATACCGAAATGATGCTGATTGTTGATGTAAACCTGGACGATCTTAAAGAGCTCCACGAAAAAGGCAGTGTTCGCATACTTAAGGACCGCCGGACTGATTTGTACAGCCTTAAACTGAGGTGACTTGTGTTATGGGATAATTCGGTTTGAAATCGAACTCAATCAAACCACCCTTTTCTTTCAGTGAAGGGTGATTAAGTTAATTGACAAACTTTTTTGGATGAACAGCTATCTCAGAAAATTCTCTGCAAATCTGCTTATCAAATGTTACCAACTTAACACCCAGATCCTCCGCTAAAGCAACGAATTCAAAGACTCACAATAACACTTGTGTCAACTAAAATCATGGCCGGCCCTTAATGGCTTGCTGAATCTCTTGTATGGCCAGAGAGCCTTTCGCCTCTCGTTTCAGTTTCTTCGCCCGGGCGATGATTTGATCAGGATCGGTACGATGACTGCGCAGCATTTGTTTTAAATAAAAGATTACTTGACTGTTAATGCTTCGCTGGTGCAGCTCTGCTTGTTGCTTCAGCTTTTCGTAAACTACATCAGGTATATCACGAATGCTTATGTTTGTAGGCATGTCCGGTTGGTTTTATTTTAGTTTTATAATAAAACTTAACAGGCTGTCGAAGTTTTGAAAGACTCAAAGAAGTACTCTTTATGACTGCCTCATTCCACGAGTTCAACTCTGAGCTTCTTGCCAAATGCCCGTGCATACTTTTCCAAAGTTGAAAGCCGAATATCTACGGCATGATTGTCGATTCGTGAGATAGCAGTTTTTTTCGTGTTTAGTTGTTTGGCAAGCTAATCCTATGTCAGTCCCGCTTCCTCCCAGGCCTGTTTCAATAGCACACCAATATTAAAACTTCGGAACCTATCATCATACCCTTCGGCAAATTCTGGATCACGTTTTTTCTGTCGCTGATGTATGCTTGTAAATCACTCATTGTTTACCCGAGAATACACTTTCAATTCGAATCCTGATCTTGATCTTGATTTGCCTTGTCAAGATTTCTTATTCCGAAATCCACCGGCCTGTCTTTGTCTCCGGCAAGGTGTATGGTTTGTGTCGGGAAGGCAAAGTCGATCCCCTCTTCATTAAACCTGCGGAAAATCTCACGATTTACTTTTTCAGTAAAACTCATATAGCTCCAATAATCAGGCGGATGATACCAGTAAAAACAGATTAGGTTCAGAGAATCTGCATTCAGGTCATCAAAGAAAACTCTTGGCGGAAAATCCTCATTCATTCCTTCATGATTGTCCAGAATTTCTTTCAGGATTTCGATTGCACGATCGACCTTATCCGGCGGGGTATCATATGTGATGGTAACACTGAACACACGCCGTATAAACTGACGTTTACCGATGTTGTGGATCGTTGTATTTGCCAGCACGCCGTTTGGAACAGTAAGCAGATGCCCGTCAAGGGTTTTTACTTTTGTAGTCCTGACACCCACTTCCTGAACAGTCCCAAGTTTATCATTCAGACTGATCAGCTCGCCAACATTGAACGGTTTATCTGCAAAGATCATCAGTGATCCGAAGAAGTTCCGGATTGTATCCTGAGCTGCTAAGCCAAGAGCAAGGCCGCCAATACCAATACCGGCCAGTATACTTGTGATGGGCTGATCACTAAGCGCCTGTGCACTTTGCAAAATCACCAGGATAACAACAACCACTCTTAACGATTTTCCGATAATCGGTATCAGCATATCATCAATGGCAGCATCATCTTTGGCAAACCGCCTTAACCAGGTATCTAAAACATCGATCTGCCGGTAAACGAAATGCCCGATTGCCAGAATAACAAGCACTTCCAACGTGGTGTTAATCAGACCCTCCACACCTTCCGGTATAATTAAAAATCTGAAACCGATCGTTAAACCGATCGAGAAAATTAAAAATGTAATTGAATTAGCAGCTGATTTAAATGACACATTGGCCAGAATCCTGCCGGATGCCTCCATTTTTGGGGCAATTCGGTTAAAAAAGAATTTCAGAATCTTACCAAGTAAAAAGGATAGTATAATAATTGTGGTAAGTGCAATGATTCGCCAGAGTTCATTTCCTGCAAATACAAATTCTGTGGTGTCTGTAATTAATTCCATGTCAATTTTTTGAATAATTTTGTGTCAAATATATCAATTTATCAGACCTGTATGTGGATCAAATCATTAAAATTCTGAACGGTAATTAAAAATTACCCGTTGGGATAATAACACCAATACTTAACCTCAAAAAACTATAATCATGTTAGACAAATTAGGATATATTACAGCCGGTCTCGGATTTACTTCAATAGCTGCAAGTGTGGCAGCATGGTATGCCGAAAAAAGTGACGATGAACAGGAAAATGCACATGCCGAGCGAACCGGAATTTTTATTGGTCTTTGGCCACAAACATTTTTCGCACTCTCCATGATTCTATTCAAGCTTAAGGAGATGGGGCATGAGCGGGATGTGCAGCGATTGATCAAAAGGCTTGAAGACAAAGTCTCAGAAATATCTGATAAATAATTTGATCCATCTCAATAGATCTAAAAAAAGCCGCTAAATCGCGGCTTTTTTATTTCCGTTAATTACATAGTTCAGATTTCGCTATCCCTTTTACCAAGCATTGCATCCAGCGAATATTTACCACTTCCTATAATTGCAAGAGCAAGTGATACAAATAGCAATATCAGATCTAACCTTGCAGCACGGAATCCTTCTCCAACTTTTGTGGTAAGCAATGCTACAACCATTATAAATGCAAGTAACAGAGCAGGTATTTTGATTTTAAAACCTGTTAAAACCATCAGTCCGCCAACAAATTCAACAAGAGCAACAACCCAGGCCATCAACCCCGCCATAGGTATCCCGATATTTCCAAAAAATTCAGTTGTGCCCTCTATTCCTGTTAATTTACCCCATCCGGCGAATATGAATATGAGTCCAACTCCAAGCCTTAGCAGTAAAGGTGCCCAATCGTAGTATTTTTCTGTGTTCATAGCTTTATAGTTTTATTGAGGTTAGGAGAATTTATGTTTAAACAACTTACTTCTACATCAATCTAATTTCAACTGATTCACAAATTCTTACAATTTTATTGTTCTTTTTTCTCTTCTTCATCAGATTCAGATTCAGAGTCAGTTTCTTCCTCTCTTTTAACTTTATCAGAAAATTCACTGATTTTTTGCGCAAGCATTCCTTTCTTAAGCTCCATTTTGGGCGGAACACGGCCCATTACAAATCCATATGGCTGTAATGATTCAACTTCATCAAAAATAACTTTTAAAATTGCCCCTATTGGAATAATCAAGATCATACCGATAAGGCCCCATATTTGAGCACCTATAAACAAGAGTAATAAGGCAACAAAAGCGTTCAGACTTACCTGGCTTCCCACAATTGCCGGTGTAAACAGATTGCTTTCAAAGAGCTGAATGATATAAAATCCAAGAAGGATTATAATGGGATAAAAAAGTGAATCCATGGTAAATAGCGCATACAGAATCGGCAGAATTGAGCCCATAATCGGTCCTATGAATGGTATCACATTCAGCATGGCAGCAAACACTCCGAAAAATACTGCATGGTCAACACCAATAATCCATAACATAGTGGAGTTAAGAATAGCCAGTATCACAATAACTATTAAAATACCGGAGATGTACTTTTGAACTACCATTTTAACATTATCCAGTATGGTACTCACTTTTCTGAAATGCTCATCGCTATGCCGTCCAAATGCCCGTAATACAAACTCCTTCAGAAAATCACGAAAAAGCAGAAGGAAAAACATAAAAACCGGTACAAGAAATATAGCTGTTAAAACAGAAGCCGCATCAGCAAGTCCGCGTGCAAGCGAATCGGTGTTCTCACTAAAAAAGTCATACACTGTAGTTCTGAAAAGTTCAAAGTCGATCAGGCCCTCATATCCAAATCGTGTTTCCAGAAAATTCTGAACATTGGCAAGAAGCTCCTCAAAACGTTCTCTGAACACATCCAAATCATCAACAAACGCAGATATTTGTGTATAAAAGAAAAACCCTACCCCAAAAAGTACTAAAAGCCCAAATAAAATTGAGATGATGGCTGCCAGTATTCTGGGAACTTTATAACTCTCGAGCCTGCCGCAAAGCGGTGATAAAAGAATTGAGAAGAAAAATGCAAATAATAGCGGTTGTAACACCGACTTTGCCACAATCATTATATACACCGACATGATTAGCAGTGCCAGAATAAAAGTATATTTTATGTACCACTTTTCAGTAAGATCTAAAAACGGATTAGTTTGTGTACTCATTTAAGCTTAATGGAGTATTTAATTAATCAATCAGCTTTTTCTTGATGACTGTACGATAGGTTTCAAAATCTGTTCCAAACCATTTGTCTTGATTTCGTACATGGTTGATAAATACTGACCCAGGTCACCGCCGGGAAAACCCTTTCTGCTGAACCATTCAAGATAGAACACCGGCAGATCGGTTACAAATCTGCCTTTGTATTTACCATAAGGCATCCGGGCATTCACAAGCTTAATCAAAAATGTGGGGTCGTATTGCATGTATGATTTTACTAATCAGAGAATTGATACACAAACTAAGCCTTAATAAAAGCACCCATTCTTCCATTGATTTCAAAATGTTACATTCTCACAAACTAATTTCAGAGCTAAAAAATTATGTGGCGCATTCAGGGAATTATCATTGATTCGGTTTACCGAAGAAAATTTAATGGTGAGGTACTCATCAACGATGGAAAAATTGCAGAAGTAATTAAAACTGAAAAGAGTATTCCGAATCAGTATATCATGCCCGGTTTTGTGGATTGAAAGGGGTAAAAAGTTACTGTCAGATATCAGGAGCTTG
>SLAU01000213.1 GCA_007126675.1 Balneolaceae bacterium | reverse complement strand
CACCTCCGGGAATTCCAAGAAAATGTTGACCGGCTATGGCTCCACCGATGAGAGCAATCTGTCCCAACTGCTGCTCAAATGCGCGTTGAGACGCATGACGTGCAGCCACATGGCCAATTTCGTGTCCCAGCACAACAGCGAGCTGGGCTTCATTGTCAAGATGTGATAACAGTCCCCTGGTTACATAGATGTACCCGCCGGGTAGTGCAAATGCATTGACGACCGGGCTGTCTAAAAGGCGAAAATAAAACTCTGTATCCTTATACCTGGAATGAGCATCCTCTCTTTGCATATGACTGACAGCCAGCATCTCCTGTCCTATATTATTTACATACTTTTGAAGTGCATCATTATCATACAGGCCATAGAATTGCTGAATCTGCTGATCCGCATCTTTCCCAATCTGTTTTTCCTGTTCCCAGCTATAGCCGTATGCCCGCTTGTCTCCTGTTATGGCACTTTGCTGAATGCTGCATGCAGAAATCAAAAAACCTGCGAGAAGTGCCAGAATTAAGTTTTTATAAAATAATTTCATCACAGTTCACTCCCGTCTCAAAATTTAAAGAATTGCTGAGTTGTAATAATTCAGATCATATAAAAGCAGTCTGAATGAGGTTTATTTGGATCGATAAATAAATAAACCAACCACAAGTACAATGACAGATACGAGAATCGGAACATAATCACCTGTGCTCACAGCAATGTCTGCTCCAAAAATTGAAAAAGATTCAGAGTCTTGCAGGTATTGAAATCCAAAGAATATGATTCCAATAATTCCGGCTATACTTAGAATACCGCCTATTGTTCGATTCATAATTTTCTATTTTTTTCTGTTTATTTACCCCGATAAATGGCATGATACTGCATGCTCGTTTATGTACTATCAATTTGAGAACATTGTTGCTGTTATACATTATGCTCGACTTATAAATTGTTACATATATCACATATCATTGAGGAGAGTATGGTGTTTAAATTGTGTATGAAAAGAGATGCTCAAGTATTACCATCATCAGTTATAACGGTAGTATGTGGATTTCAAGCTATTATAACCTGATTCGCACATCTGCACACAATGTTTGCCACATGTATCTGAAGAATATTCTTCCATCTCCGCACGGACATGTGAAATAAGCTTCAATGAAATTTGCAACTCTTATCAAGGATACTGTAACAATACACATGCAGTATATAGGCATGTTGAAGATGTGATAATTATTTCACAGAAATATCAAAACAAAAATCATGAGAACAGATAAATATTTTTTTAAACCTATTGCCATTTCAGCACTTTTGGTAATTAGTACTGCCATGGCCGGTGTTGCACAGAATACAACTGCAATTGTTACACCCGAGGCAGACGCACCTTACATTTTATCTACAAGTCCCACCGGTGGTGAGATGAATGTTAATATAAATGGTTCTATAGAAATCACTTTCAGCAATGAGATGGACAGATTAACCATTAACAGTACAAACTTGATCTTACAGGCAACATATGCAGATACAATGAATGACATGCATAAAGAGATGTGGGATGGTCAAATCAATGACAGCTTACCAAATAACGAGTCTAAACACAGTATGCTATATACAACAGGTGTTGTAAGCGGAACCATCAGCTATTCTGATAAAGTTGCTATTTTTGCACCGGACAATGAATTGAAAGAAGGCACTCTTTACACCTTTACCGTATCAAATGATGTGAAAAATGTGGAGAAAATTGCTCTTAAAAATGATCATAGCTGGAGTTTTACAACCAGTGATATATCTGAAACGTCCAACTATGATAATCGAAAAAGTAGATCAGGTGGGGAAAAAACCGAAACTGATTACAAAACTGCTGAACCTTTACAGGAGGATAGTTTAAAAATGATTGATCTTGGTAAAGCCGGCATGTATGTAATTCTGGCAAAAGATTCTATCCATAACAAATCAGGATCAAAGATAACAGGGCTCACAGCAGAAGGCTCATCTTCTGACAGTACCAATAATGATAATGATAGCAAATATTCAGCTCTTCGGGGAGACCCTACTGTACCACAGTCGGGCCAGCGCGATACAGCCTCTGCCGATGTAAGTGAAGCCATACAAGATATGATGACTGCCTATAGTGATGCATCCATGCAGAACGGTGATACGTTATCAACTCACCAGGATGAACAATTTCATACCACCGTATTTGCGCCCGGAGTATATGAGTGGAGCGATTCACTTAATATTGAGGCCAGTGTAACTTTCTCAGGTGGTTCAGATGATTTCTGGCTCTTTAAGACTGATGGCGATCTTACTGTGAATGAAAATACAGTTTTCACTTTAACAAATGGTGCTCAAGCTGAGAATATCGTTTGGTATGTAGAAGGTAATGTAACCATTGGCAGAGATGCCCAATTTGAAGGTATCATTATGTCCGCAAATGAGATCACGCTTGAAAAAGGTGCACGGCTGAACGGCAGGATGTTTAGTCAAACATCCATTACCCTCGATAATAATACCATTACCGAACCGGGGCATTTAGCCAGTCCAACGTCTTCAACAAACAGATAAAAACGTAATCTATAGAAACTAAAAAAGCGGGCATCGGAAGGTGTCCGCTTTTTTTTTGATGAATGAATGATGGACTAAATCAAGTATCTGCAAAAACCCCGAACCCTCCAAGAGTTTTGAACTCTTGGAGGGTTTTTTGCGGAAAAATTTTTAGTTACTCCTGCAAATAATTCATCTTTGTATTTAGATCTTTTTTAGGGTGAATTACTTTTCTGATCGACTTATCAAGTTTACGTTTCTCCTGATGCTGCATAATTTTGAGCAGGCCAATTATCTCTTCAATATTTTCAACGCAGAGCATTACGAGTGTGCCCGGCAATGCATTTTCCATCGCAAAGTGAAGCGCCTGTTTTTCATTTGGGATACACACAACGGGCGGATTAAAGCAGGAGCTCTCCACACCTCGCTTCACGATCGCTGATGTTTCTCCGGCAGCCTTTTCCCTCAAATCGGTATCTTCGCGTATAATAATTTTGCAAAAGAGTTCCGCTGAGAGCCGGCCGAGCTCAAGACTGTCCTCTTCCCTTCGATCGCCAAGGCCACATATTATACCCGTTTTGTAGTAATAGGAAGAGTTATCAATAAATTCTTTAATTGCAACAAGGCCTGCAGGATTATGACAGTAATCTACCAGTACATCGTAGTTCTCAAATTGAAAGAGGTTCATCCTGCCGGGTGTTTGCTCCGGTGACGGTTTAAAAGATCTTAGTGCCCTTCGGATTACTGCAGTAGATATCTTTTGCGTATAGGCCACGGAAACAGCCGCCAGGATATTTTCGATCATAAAGAGGGCACGTCCGCCAAAGCTAAGCGGTATATTCTCAATTTTGTCAATTTCAAATGTTTTCGCTCCGTCCCAGATGGTAACTTCGTTATCAGTGAAAACAACACAGATACCGCCGGCTTTTCGGTGCCTCATTATCCGGTCACTGTCTTCTTTCATTGAAAAGAGTACCAGTGTGCACTGTACGTTCTTGTACATCGCGTACACTCTGTCATCATCTGCATTAAGAATGGCGTAGCCTCCCGGATGCACGCTTTCCGGTACAACCGATTTCAAGTGCGCCATCTGATCAAGCGTATGAATTCCTTTCATCCCAAGATGATCGGCAGCTATATTAGTGACAACAGCGGCATCACATCTGTCGAACCCAAGCCCGGCCCGCAGAATTCCTCCTCTTGCACACTCAAGTACAGCGGTGTCTACGGTTGGGTCTTTCAGGACCAGCCGGGCACTTTTTGGTCCCCCGCAGTCTCCCTTCATAAGAAGCTCATCATTCACATAGATTCCGTCTGTTGTGGTGTAACCCACCCGGCGGCCTGCTTCTTTTATGATATGTGAAATCAATCGTGTTGTGGTTGTTTTTCCGTTTGTTCCTGTGACAGCTATAATGGGTATTCTACTCTCTTTACATTTAGGGAACATCATATCTATTACGGAGGATGCCACGTTCCGGGAAGTACCGCTTGAAGGTGCAAGGTGCATTCGAAATCCGGGTGCGGCATTCACTTCAAGCACAACCCCGCCTGTGTCAACCAGGTTTTTTGTTAATGTTTCAGCGATCAGATCAATGCCGCAAATATCAAGGCCAATGATCTTGCTTACTCGTGAGGCCATTTTCACCACATCCGGATGCACCTGGTCTGTTACATCTTCCGCAGTTCCGCCTTTACTAAGGTTCGCCGCATAATCTAAATGGAGTATTTCATTTACAGGGAGTACGGTTTTGAGCGTATAATTTTTTTGAGACAGAATAAATTTTGCAGCCGGCCCGACCTTTATTTTTGTAAGAATGTTCTCGTGGCCATCTCCCCGTTTGGAATCGAGATTTACTTCATTAACTAACTGTTTAACAGAGGATTTTCCATCCCCAACCACGTGAGCCGGGGTGCGTTTAGCGGCCGCGGCCAGTTTTCCATCAACCATCAAAAGGCGATAGTCGAAGCCGGGAATATATCTCTCAACAATTAACCGCTCAGAAACTGTGGATGCAAAAATGAACGCTTTTTCAGCCTGTTCTGAGGTCGTAATATTTGTTGTAACTCCCCGGCCCTGGTTGCCATCTGCCGGTTTGATGACGAGTGGGAATCCAAGAGTTTTAATTAACTGATTCAGCTCATACAGTGATTCAAAGGCAGCACCGTCGGCTATTGGCACCGACATACTACTCAAAAGATCCCGGCACTCTTCCTTATTACAAGCAGTCAAAACAGCACTGTAGCTTGTTGAAGACGTGATGGTAGCGGAGATTCGTTTCTGTTTACAGCCATACCCTAACTGCCACGATGAATTATCTTCAAGTTTAAGGACCGGTATACCACGAAGAGCAGCTTCCTTCAGAATCGAGGATGTACTGGGCCCGGGTCTGTTTTCAGCTTTCGTATTCCTGATCTCGTTGATGTGCTTATCAAGATCTGTTTCAGTTCCATCCACCAGGTTCTGCGCTATCAAAACAGCTTTTTCTGCAACGAGTCGTCCCGACTCTTCATCAGAACAATCAAACACCACATAATAGTGACCCTTTTCTCCGGTTTCCCGGGTTCGTCCGAAACTGGACTCAATACCGGCCATAACCTGCAGCTCTATGGCGATATGTTCTATTACGTGGCCGATCCACGTACCATCCTTTACACGGCAGAAAAAACCTCCCGGTTCTCCTTCCGAACAGTGATGTTCAATGAGGCCGGGAATAAGCAATTTAATTCGATCTTCGAACCCTTCTATTTTATTTGTAGGCCTGTCTTCCAGGTCGCCAATATCCAGTTGCATAACAACAAGTGGGTGCCTTTTTATAGACCATTTACTGGGGCCGGACATAATATTTATATTCAGAATATTCATCAGATCTTTTTATTGAAGTTTTTGACACATACATAGCAGAATCCTCAACTTATTAAAGAGAGCCTGATTTAAGGTTACAGGAATTCGAGGTATTGTTACACATACACTACTCTCTTTCAGAGTGAAAACAGCATTCAGGGAATAATGGGCCACATTTGAGATATGGATCAGATTGAAGTTCCAAAACAAAGGAAATTTTACTAATGAAAAGATGGCTACCTTCGACTTGCAGAGTTGAGAGCAAAATTAAAAAGCTTTGTTAATCCGTTATTATGAAAACACCAAAAGGAACGCTGATTGCGATTGGCGGTAATGAGCAGAAAAAGTTTAAAAAAACAGATGAGAGTTTTCATACTCATTTTGGGGAAGGGTTTATCCTTCAGGATATCATCAATAATTCAAAGGTGTCAAAACCGAGAATTGAGGTGATTACCACTGCCTCCGAAATACCTGAGATTGTCGGTAAAAAATATAAAGAGACATTCTTAAGGCTTGGTGTGGATAATGTTGGGATTTTAGACATTCGTGATCGCAGCGAAGCTGATCAAGCTTCAACACTGGATCGAATCAGCAGCTCAGATATTATCCTGTTTTCAGGAGGTGATCAATCCAAAATCAGCCGAATTATAAAGGATACGCTGACTCATAAGCTGCTGCTAAAACGCTATCAAAATGAGAGTTTTACCATCGCGGGAACCAGCGCAGGGGCCGTTGTTATGTCTGAAGAGATGATTTCAGGCGGACGAAACGGTACTGTTTTAAGAAAGAACGATCTTAAAATGGGAAAAGGACTGGGTCTTATGCATGAAATTATTTTCGACAGCCATTTCATTAAAAGGAATCGGTTTGGCAGGCTTGCAGAGGCTGTTGCAATGTATCCCGATAAACTTGGAGTGGGTTTGGGTGAAGATACCGGCGTTATTATCAGGGATGGAAATATTTTAGAAATTATTGGATCGGGGATGGTTGTGATCTTTGATGGCAGCAACCTTACGTTTAATCAATATGGGAAATTGAAGAATAGAATACCGGTATCACTTTCTAATTTAACGTTACATATTCTGGCCACCCGGGACAGGTATTACATTCAGGAGAAGAGTGCGAAGATTCATTATGATATAAGGCATCATAACCCGGTTGTTAAATAATCCGGGTGATTGTTTGAGTTTTGTTTTTCATCCCCCTGTACATTCCTTCAGTATTAAATGGCATACAGATGTTTCCTGAAGAATCTACAGCGATTAACCCGCCTTCTCCTCCCACGCGTTTCAACGATTCGTGAATTACCTTATTCGAAGCCTGTTCGAGGGTTTCGCCGCCATATTCCATTCTGCAGGAGACATCATGGGCTACTACTCCGCGAATAAAGTGCTCTCCGTGGCCTGTGCAGGAGATTGCGCAGGTTCTGTTGTTAGCATAGGTCCCCGCTCCAATAAGAGGGCTGTCGCCCACCCGTCCCCAAGCTTTATTTGTCATGCCACCGGTAGACGTTGCGGCAGCTACATTCCCGTCAGTATCCACTGCCACGGCACCCACAGTTCCAAACTTTGCACCCTCTCCTGAATGGTCGAGCTGCATCTTCCCGTCTCCTTTAATCTCCTGCCACTGATCGTTTCGCAGCCTGGTGAAGAAATAGGAATCCGGTGCAAACTTGAATTCTCTGTGCCGCGCATATTCAATGGCTTCTTCTCCGGAGATCATAACGAAAGGGGTGTTTTGAAGAACATCATAGGCCACTAAAACCGGATTTTTCACTCCCCGTAAACCTGCTACGGCCCCGGCCTTAAGCGTCTTCCCGTCCATGATTGCCGCATCCATCTCGTGCGTCCCCTTTGCCGTAAATACGGACCCTTTTCCAGCATTGAAGAGCTCACAGTCTTCCAGATTCTTTACCGCTTTACACACACATTCCGTGGCTGACTGACCCTTGGCCAGCGCTTCAAACCCTGCTTCCAAAGTAACATTCAGAGCATTCAGGTATTGTTGCTTTAACTCAGAATCTTTGGTGCCAAAAGTGATTGTTCCGGATCCGCCGTGAATAGCTAATGCAGGTAGTTTCATAGAAGTTTAATGATTAAAGGTTTTTATTGAGGATCGATACTACAGAAGATGTGAGTAAGTCTACCATAACAAGGGGTTCATTTTTTGAACACACAGCGCAAGCGCAGTGAAATATAGAGGGGTGTTCATCGGTTTTTCCACAAATCAGATAAACTGAACACGGTGAATAATTATAAAACCATTCTACTTTTAGAGACCATTAACAGGCACAAAACCGGTTGTGGCAGCAGGCAGACCCGTACTCTCCCGGATAAAATTCAGATCTGTAAGTGGATAGGTTAATGAAAACGTCGTTCCGGAGCCTTTTTTGCTCTTCACTGCAATATGGCCGGCGTCTTCTGAAACCATTTCCTGAACGTGCTGAAGGCCGATACCGAACCCTTCTTCCCCGTCGGTTCCCATCGATCTTGCCACCGGTTTACCCCGGTTAAATGCAGATACCTGACCCCGGGATAGGCCTTTTCCGGTATCTGTAACAGTTATATACAATATGCTGTGATTTTCTTCTCTTAGTATGGTGCTATATACATCAACGGAGCCGCCTGCAGGAGTGAATTTGATGGCATTTGCAGCCAAATTACCGATCACCTGTATCAGATTTACAAAAAAGTTAGGGGGCAGCAGTATCTCCTGTTTGATATGAGTTCTAAGCGACAGTGAAATATCCTTATTTAGTGCCATTGGAAGGTATAAACGATTTATCTCCACCATCACAGCAGAGAGTATTTTATCGATATTCAGGTGTTTTATTGATTTTTTTTGAGTTCCTGTGGCTTTCAGTGTGCCATTTATCAGATTCAATATGGATTGTGCTGAATCCCTGATCATGTATAGGTTACTGGCGTTAACAACCATCTGATCTTTCTCTTCAAAGAGAAGCATGTCAATCATTCCGGTAATACCACCAAGCGGACTGCGTAGATCATGATTCAGATTTTTCATACTATTTTTCAAATGCTTCAATTTCAGGGAAACCCGCATGTATTTCTTATCAATCTTTTCTTTTTCTTTATTCAGACGGGCAATATCCTGTAACAATGCTTTTTCATCAGATTTGCGGGACCGATCAATTTTACGTTTTTTCATGTTTTTCTATTTATCTGTCCTTGTTTCAGATAACATCATAATATCAAATTGAAACCGGTTGGCTATTACAATAAATGATGTCCGTTTTTATATATCTCACATGTTTTACCGGAGTTCCCGGAACCCGGATACTGAACTTATGAAGAGTAATATTATGTGAGAATACTGCACAGGTAAGCTCTCCGGATTAATTAACTGGCCAGTGCAAAGAGTCGTAATTCTCAAGCTGATAGTTCTGTTTTCTCTGCTTTTTCCTATTTGCATGTTTGATCAAACACAGGCAGCCGCTGCCGAATATCTGTCAAATATACAATGGGTTTCTCCATTTGTATAACATAAAGTCAGGCCAAATCACTCATATTACAGGTGTGAAAATTACTTGACTGCTGTACTGTATACAGTAGTATGTAAGCTGAAAGATGAAATATTAAAAATTCAGCCTGAATTAAGAGATAAGCAGTCAAATCAACAAATAATTAAATACCCAAATAGAAATGAAATATTTAATAGGAATACTGACAATCGCCACACTTACTGCAGCATTTGCACTGTCGGGTTGTAATAGCTCGTCTGAAAAAATGGAGGCCGCTGAACTTGCGGTAATCGAAGCTAACCGGGATTATGAGATTGCAAAAAGTGAAGTGGAAGCAGAGCTCGTAATATTTAGGGCAAAAAATGCAGATCGAATTATGGAATATAACAGGTCCATCGCAGAGATAAAGCAAAAAATTAATAATGAATCTGACCGAAGCGTTAGAAATAGCCTTGAGACAAAGCTTGACGGATATGAAGAAACTCATCGTCAACTAAAGCGCGAAATTGACAATTATAAAGCTTCAGGAAAAGAAAGCTGGGATGCCTTCGAAGACAGCTTCAGCAGCAGAATGGATGAACTGGGTACCGCTTTAGAGAATTTCTTTGCAAGCCCGGATACCAAAACATCTTCAAATTAACCTAAAACTAAATCAACTCATATCATGGGAAATCTATTATATATCGTAGCAGTTATTCTGA
The DNA here is from genome assembly GCA_007126675.1 of Balneolaceae bacterium. GTDB lineage: Bacteria > Bacteroidota > Rhodothermia > Balneolales > Balneolaceae > SLAU01. The sequence goes on along the minus strand of SLAU01000213.1, from coordinate 7,657 downwards.
TAATCGCCTGGTTAGTCGGGTTTGTAGGCTACAGCTCCGGGGGTATTATTCATATCCTGCTGGTTATTGCTGTAATTGCAATATTACTCCAGGTAATCCAGGGCAGAAGATTAGCATAGGAGATTGTTTTTGCATCACAAGCCACTTTTTCTGTTAGATACTGATCTGAGGGAAGGCCATTTCACCGGAAATATTATTCCGGTTGAACTCCTTCCGGGCCTTCTCATTCGTTTCTTAATCTGTCAGAGACAGGATGCTACGCATGAGAAAGTAATGCAACGAAGGAAAGGAGCTCAACATCTCTTGAAATAATCAACACCAAAACATTAAATCACCAAAAACATAAGGGAGAACCGTATGAAAACAACATCAATTATTTTAACCACACTATTCGCTGCAGCAGCAGGAGCCATCGCAGGTACTCTGCTTGCACCCGGTAAAGGGTCAAAAACGAGAAAAAAAGTGACGAGAAAAGGCAAGCTCTACAAAGATTATCTGATGGACAATTTATACGATTTCGCCGATACAGTTTCTCATCCGTTTGAAAATCTGGAAGAAGAAGCCATCCGGTTGAGCAAAAAAGCAGATGCCAAAGCGGAGAAAATTAAAACTGAAGTAAATCAGAATTGAACAGATAATAACAATTAACCCAAAATCAGCGAATATGAAAACATTATACACCATACTTGCTTCTGTAGTGTTGGTATGCGCAATCCAATCAATATCTTTTGCACAGTCAACAAATGTTACGGAAACATTTAAAAAACATTTCAATGAAACTGTCCAGGAAGTTCATGGAACAGAGAATGCAGATGAAAAAAGATCTATTCTAAATGAATCATTCAATAAAATGATTACAGCAATTGATCGTATTGAATCGACAGCATCTCTGACCGAGGATCAAAGCGCACAGCTTCATTCCTATAAACTGGGAATCGTAGAAAAGCAGAATGAATTAAACGGTTTGGATGGTTTTGACGAAATCGTGGATGAAGACCTGGATGAATTCTCCAATTTTTCACAGGATTTCATTGAACAGGCCAATCGCACCACTATAACCATTGGTGTTACAACGGCTCTTTTGATAATAATCATACTGCTGCTGCTGGCATAATCCGATGAGTTTTTTGAGTCGAATTAATATCAAGAGAAGAGACCCTTTCTTCGATCTTCAGGTGAGTTTTCTGAAGATTGTTGATTGGGACTCTTTTTATTTTTTTAACCGCCGAACCATTTAGTTAATTAACGTGAGTTTGATATAGGGAAATGAGTCTAAAAAGTCCCCCTTTGAGAGGCTTTGAGAAAATAGAATTCCAAATAAATTGCGACTCATTAAATTAAATCTTTTGTCTTCTTCAGCACTACCAGTTCTTCTGACTCACCCCCGGCCCCTCTCTATCGCGCCAAAAAGCGGCTTGTCAGAGAGGGGGCTTCAGGATGAGTTTTTAAACTTAATAATATATAGGAGACTTTAAGGTTGTACGCGAATATTTTCACAGCCTCTCAAAGGGGGGGACACTCTTTAACAAACTCTTATCTCAAATTGACGTTAATTATCATTCCCTGACATGAAACTTCTTTTTCCAGGCCTTGCAATTATTACCGGACTCACTTTTTTAGGATGCAGCCATACCGCTGAGTTATCCGGAGGCCACATGCTGGAAGATGAGAAGGGTGTAAATTATTCGGTGATTTATTACATCCATGCCGACTCTGATTATCTTTATCACGATTCTGAGGGAAAGTCGTTTCGGGAGAATTCCGGGGTTCTTGAAATTGCAATTAACGTTGGTGAAGAAGCCCTCTCAGGTGAAGTTTTTATTTATCATCAGCGGCCGGTAAGAAAAATATTAGGCTTGTTTCCGCGAAGAAGCAGTCAGCTTTATTACTACAGAAATGGGCAGCTAATCAGCCATATAAAATATCGCCACCCGGATAAAAAGGAAGCCTTTCTTGCCACCGAAGCAGATTTAATGAAACGATTTCGCGCTCAAAAACTAGGTGAGAATCATCAGAATTACTTCCTCTATTTTGGCCACGAAATACCGTCAGAAAACGGCAAAGGCTATCATCGAACCTTGCCCGCTATAGATGTAAATACCGAATCCTTTACCAAAGGTGTCCGGAATTTATTGCAGTCGGATACGGATCGGTTCAGCCTGGCTGTTCTCTCGACGTGTAATAACGGAACTCCTGCAATGGCAAAAGATTTAATGCCGTTTACCAATGCCATGTTTGCCTCCCCGCAAAATTTACACCTGTCCCATATCGATTCTGAAAGTATGGCACTTCTGGAAAATGAGCCGGGGATTTTACCACTTCAGTTAGGCCGAGCTATGGCGAACAAAACGTTCGAGCGACTGACAGAAACGATTCATACTACCATTACACTTAGTCTGTACGATTTAAAAGAACTTCAGGGTTACATCCATTCTCTTGAGTCAGTCACCGCTCTACTGAATACCACAGATAGAATCGCCAGGTTTAAGGATAATGTGGATTGTGCAGAGATCTATCCCGATGAATCGGATTTCTATCGGCAGGGAGTGGAAACATGGTACAAGCCGGCGCGTTTTGGGAGGCAGTCTTCAAACACTACTCATTCCGGATGGGGATGTAAGCCGGGTGTGAAATAACGTTCTTGAGAAAAATCTACAGGTCAGCACTTTATCAAAGGCCTTAAATATCTGTCACGTTTTGGCTTCAGAGTAGGAAAAATCAGGATCACCGAATTTCTTGAGGGTTCGGTAGTGGGAGGCAACCGCTTCAAAGAATGTTTCGTGGTGATTGTAGGGGATGTTAAACTCACGGGCAGTCTGCTCCACGATCGGGCTGATGGCAGGATAGTGGATACTGCAAACTTTTGGGAACAGGTGATGCTCAATCTGAAAATTGAGGCCACCCACAAACCAGCAGAGTGCCTTGTTATCGCGGGCAAAATTATTTGTAGTCACCATTTCGTGAATCATCCAGTGCTCGTCGATCATATTCTTTTCATCGGGCAGCGGATGATCGGTCTCCTCAACCACATGGGCAAGCTGAAAAATGATTCCGACAATCAGTCCGGCAGTCAGATGAAGGGTTAAAAATCCAATCAACAGGTGAACCCAGGTGATATCGAGCAGCAGTATTGGCAAAACCAGCATGTAGGTGTAAAATGCTGCTTTGGTTACAAACAAGATGACCCATTCACTCCATGGATGATTCTTATTGTTGTAGGGTCCAATATTCGATTTCAGAAAATTTTTGTAGTCTTTCACAAAAACCCAGAAAACCATTGCCAGGCTGTAGGCAAAAAATGCAAGTACATGCTGAACCCGGTGGATTATTTTGTACTCGGAATGCGGGGATAGCCGGATAAATCCTGCCACTTCGAGATCTTCATCGTGCCCGTGGATGTTCGTATAGGTGTGATGGATGATGTTATGGGTAATTTTCCAGATGTATCCGTTTGCCCCGAGCATGTCGAACGTAAAACCAAGCGTGCGGTTTACGGCATTGCTGGAAGAATAGGCGCCATGAAGGGCATCGTGCGATATGGAGAATCCAATGCCGGCCGCCGCCACGCCCATTATAAAGGTCAGAAACCACATCGCACCTAAAGAAAAATGCCCGGAAATGATCATTGCGTACGACCCGAGGAAGAGTGTGAGCATAATCACAGTCTTGAGAACCATCTGCAGGTTCGCATGACGCGACAGCACATTTTCTTCAAAATAGTGATCGACCCTCTTCTTAACCGTTTTGCTGAATTCGCGGCTCGTGCGATTGTTAAAGGTAACTTTTTCTGGTGCTGACATAGTGTGCCGGATTTCTTTGCTATTTCATAAAAAATAGCCACTACATTTTTGAAGCCGGTTACATATGTTTTTGATTGATATTACAGATGTTCCATCTCCTTAAAAATCCAGAAGAGCTTGTTGTTGATTTTCAGGCCTGTCTTTACTCTTGAGATCCTCCTCTTAAATTTCCCACCACCTGTAAATTATGCAAGATTGAATCACTTGCCTGTAATACGATTGAAATAAAGATTTTTAATCTTGTAACCAACGTAAATAACAGAGCATGCTCAACATTAAGTCAGAGAAAGTTCTTCAAAACATAATCACATGAAGCCAGAAACAAATAAAGTACCGGTCTCACTGGAGGTCGAAAAATCGAAGGCATTGATTATTGTCGAGATTATCGAATATGTCCCGGATTCGGTTGTGATTAAAACGATCATCAAAAAGACGACCGGAAATATCACTGCCGTATCGTTTGACTCGGGTGAAAAAATGGAGGAGAAAACATCTCCGTTCGATACGTTTATCCAGATTATCGATGGAAAAGCGGAAATTATTATTGATGGAAAGACACATCTCCTGGAGACCGGAGAGTCGATCATCATTCCGGCTCACTCCCGTAATTCATACAAGGCAAATGGCAGGTTTAAAATGATATCAACCGTAATTAAAAGCGGATATGAGGAGGTAAGCTAATGGACGAAATGAAAAACCTTAAACACGCTCTATCCAAATTTGATGAAATTGATCGGAGCGAATGTCGTTCAGTGATGTCAGATTATGACAGTTTTGTAAGTAAAATTCAGCACATGATTTACGTTCAATCGTTTATTGAACAATACATACTTGTTGAAAAATGGTATCTGAAGGGGAACAGTGCATTTGAAAAAAGATCACTTATGCATGCATACAGCATTCTTAATTTAAATAAAATAACAGATGAAGATTTGAGTGGCGAAAACCTTCAGGACTATAAAACAGGAACCCTTCTGACATCAGAAAAAATCACGAATCGGCTGCGTGAACTTCAAAGAGATGGATGGAAATAATTTGGCAGCATAAGAATTTACTTTTTTGAGCAGAAAGGGTGGCAGAACCAGAGAGTCTGCCATTCTTATTTAATTGCCGATGAGAGTGACAGAAAAATTAAAACTAAAATATCTAGCTAATTCGGATGAATTATTCAAATTCTATTAATAAGGATTTAGAAACTTATAGTTCAAAACGGTATGTGAAATATATGATTTGTTTGCGGGATAAATTGTTCTTGCAATCGAAACTGAATAAACAAGGAATCAATTACAGAATGACCGTTCACGGGGCTATTGAATTTCTCGAAGAAATCTCTTACGAGAAGTATCATCAGTTAGAAACAGAGTTGTCAAAGGCAGGTTTTATTTTACTTGATGAAAAAGACAGCATGCTGATTGACCGAATCATAAATATGATTTTGGAAGTCATTCATTATTCGGAAACGTTGCCAAAATTGAAATTCAGGGAAATCATCAACAATCATGGTAAGTTGGGGGAAGGGTCTATTCTGAAAATCTTTTCGGATGTGAAAGGGATGTCAGTATTACAATTTATAGTCATCGAAAAAATAGAACGGGCCAAAGAGCTGATGCTATATGAAGATATGCCTCTCTCGGAAATAGCAGAACTGCTGAACTATAAAAATCAGGACTATCTGATTGCCCAGTTTAAAAAAACAACAGGACTTACTCCTTCCTATTATAAACGGTTAAAAATGGAGCGTACAAAAATTACTGAAGAATTTGTGAATGAAATACATTAGGGTGTTACTGTTGCAAGTTCCTGATAATTGTTTCCTGATGCGCGGCTGCATTAAGAACCCTTTAAAAAGCAGGCAGTTCATTTCTAATTCAGTGATCTATATAACCTTATAGTAACTACATGTAAGGGTTCTGACCTGTAATATGGTCATATTTCATTGTGAGAATTATTTCACACCTGTCCCGCAAGTTGTGGGAAAAAATTAAAGACCATGAAAAAACTAATAATGAAAATTAACACCTATACGCTGCTTTGCCTGGCAACGGTTTTTGCTGTGGCAGCCTGCTCAACAACGGGTATGCAGCGATCTGAAGAGGTTCAATCCACAATGCAAACGGTAGATAATGACATCAAACTGATTGTCGTCCAACTCGATGCAATTGGCGCCTCCCTTGATGAACTTATCAAACCGGGACAGGCAGATGTGATGAGAGCATTCGATCTTTATTCGAATAATGTATCCAAAATTAAAAAAATGGAAACTGATTTTGCGAAACATGCCGGGCAAATGGAAACCAGTGGCAAAACCTATTTTGCTGAATGGGATAAGGGCGGCCAAAAATATGATAATCCAGACATCCAGAAACAGAGTGATGAACGGCGTGAAGCACTTGGCCTGATATATGACAGAATTGCTCAAAATAACATCGGAGTAAAAGAAGCTTTCAGAACGTACGTAAGTGATGTAAACGAAATTGAGACTTTTTTGTCGAACGACTTAACAAGCCGGGGAATCGATTCAATATCGCCTGTGGCAAATAAGGTTGTGAGCAATGGCAGTCTCCTTAGAAGTGAATTAAGTAACCTTCAAAGTGCTATTGAAGAAGCCAGGTCAGAAATGACACAGAGTGGTGTTGCAATGAATTAAAAAAGTCTACTAGGGTTCATCAAGAGTAAGAAAGGCACTTTTCATCAGGTTCCCGGATTGGTATCAAAAAATCAATTCGAGGCCTGTTGGGAGGTGTTTTTAATTTACAGGATATTGTGTTTTTGAAGCCACAGAACCGTTATTCAATTTCAGGCAAACTTCCTTATAACCTGCTCTTTGATCAACAATCTGTCATCTTTTGTAACAGTACTCTCCGCTTTTTCCAGAGCGTGAAGAAGCCGTTTGGCAGCTCTTTGTGACTCCGTTTCAATTTCGCTTCGTTCCTCTTTCCCGATCACCTCTTCAAACATTTGCGAAACAGACATACCCCTTCTTTTTGCCTGGCGCTTGGCATATTTGATAATATCTTCCTGTACGGTAAGAGTTAGTTTTTTCTTCATATTTACACGTGTTGAGTCTGATATTATCAATAGCCTTTAGCTCTGTTTATTGCAATGTCTCAAAATAAGTAAGCCGTATTTTAACCATTACAAATCCAGAAAAGGAAGCAGGTTCTATCACTCACTCTTCTTCTTTTTGGTTTCTTCCACCAGCTTATCAAAGTCCGATTCAAATGCTCTGTCCTGAATCGGCCTGAATTTTTCGTACTCTTCATCCGCCAGTTTCTTAGCTACTTTGGCTGATACCTTTCCGGCATCCTGAAGAATTTCATAGTCATTGAATTCAAGAAAACCATCCAGTTTTTCAATCCAGTCTTCCATGGTCATGGCATTCTGACGTTCGGCCTGCGATTCCGCATAATCCAGGTACATCGTCACAATACGGTTGAGAGACTTTAACTCCTTTTCATTCAGGTAGTTTTTGGCCGTGGATATATCGCTTTTCAGAACTTTCCCCTTAGGAGCTCTTTTCCAGGTGGTCAGCCCCATATTCGGTTTTTCTGCATCGGCCCATTTCCGAAAGTGAGTAGCCTGGATGGAATTTAATCTATAACCAACTGAAATGATGGCATCGAGATTGTAATATTTCAGGTTACGTGTAACTGATCGTTCACCCTCTTTTTGAACTGTTCGGAAATTCCGAACAGTTGCCTCTCTATCTAATTCTCCGGTTTCGTAGATATTCGAAAGGTGTTCGCTGATTGTAGACTTCACGACCCCAAACAGCTCGGCCATCGCTTTTTGGGTAAGCCATACCGTTTCACCTTCCAGAGCGACCTCAATCCGAACATCACCATCAGGCGAATTGT